>JAKSMZ010000038.1 GCA_024400355.1 Bacteroidales bacterium | reverse complement strand
AATACGGTTAAAGGTAAATTTGTTGAATATCATCTCGACAACGTGCCGAAGGAGGCCTCGTTCCTTGAGATGCTTGACATCCTCAATGAACAGCTCGTGATGAAAGGCGAGGATCCCGTGACATTCGACCATGACTGCCGTGAGGGAATCTGCGGCGCCTGTGGTCTGTATATCAACGGACACCCGCACGGAAAGTTCAAGAACACCACGACATGCCAGCTGCACATGCGCAAGTTTGCCGACGGCGCGACAATCACCGTCGAGCCATGGCGTTCGGCAGCGTTCCCGATCATCAAGGATTTGATGGTTGACCGCTCGTCGTTGGACAAACTCATCCAGGCAGGCGGCTACGTCTCGGTGCGCACCGGCGGCGTGCCTGACGCGAATGCGATTCCGGTGAACAAACACTGCGCCGACCTGTCTATGGACGCGGCATCGTGCATCGGCTGCGGAGCGTGCGTCGCGACATGCAAGAACGGCAGCGCGATGCTGTTCGTCTCGGCGAAGGTCTCGCAGCTTGCACTGCTTCCGCAGGGACAGGTGGAGGCGCGTGACAGAGTCCAGAAGATGGTCGCCCGTATGGACGAACTCGGATTCGGCAACTGCTCCAACACCTTCGCATGCGAGGCAGAATGCCCGAAAGGCATCTCAGTCACCAACATCGCGAGGATGAACAGACAGTTTCTGGCAGCGAAGATAGCAGAACCGCTGAATAAATAAATATAACAGTCCTGCAGAATATTAATTGTCCCGCAAACCTCACTGATTTCCCGCGGATACTCAAGAAATCCGCGTTTGATCCGCGAAGTCTGCGGGACAAGAGTATTAATGCGGTTCGTGTTAAGATTGTGGTGGCTAAATTCTCTTCTTCTGCCAGTTGGCGTATTTTACGTAGAGATACGACACGAAGGCGATGAGCGCGCCATAGACGTATTCGCATGTCCAGACAAGTGCCACATTGGTGACGGTGTGTGTCATCATCCAGATATATCCGATGTAAATCAACAGAATGCCGAACTCAAGCCAAAGTGCGGCGTTGGTGTTGCCGGTGCCTGAGACGGCCTCGAAGAAGATGCTGCCGACAGCCTGAAAAGCGATGGCACCGCAGATAACATATATCGAAGGTATCGCAAGTTGCGCAAGCGCAAGGTCTTCGGTGTATATTTTCATAACGGTCATAGGGAAGACCGCGCAGATGATGATGAACGGGATGCAGCAAAGGAAGCAGTTGAGCGTCACCTTGTAAAGCGTTGGCATCACCTCGCCGGAATGTCCAGCCCCTATGATGCGGCTCGTCAGTGTGTTTGACGTAGAGAGAAACCCGAAGACAGGTATGAACATTATCATATAGACGCTGCGCACTATCGAAGAGACGCCAATGGCTTCCTCACCCATTTTTTCAACGAAGATGAAGAAGATGAACCATGCGCTGAATGAGAACAGCTTCTGGAACATCGTCGGACCGGCAATCTTGAAGATGTTGAATGTCAAGTCTTTGTCGAAACGATGGCGTTTGAAAAGCCCGTAGTTTTTCTTTCCCAAAACGATATAAGTGTATGACGTGAAGAATATCGTCGCGGTGACTTCCGCCATGAATGATGCGAGTGCCGCACCGCCTATGCCCATCTCCGGAAGGCCTAACTTGCCGAATATCAAGGCGTAGTCCATTACGATGTTTACCACTGCCATGATGATCGTCGAGAAAGTGATGACTTTAGTGTTTGAAAGCCCGACGTAAAGCGAACGGTATAAGTAGTTGAAACACACGAAGATGATGCCGTATTGCCGGTAGTTCATGTATTCCATCGCACCGGCGTAGATGTTCTGCGAGTCAATGATGAAATTGAGCAGCTTGCCGGTGAACGTGTTCATTATCAGGAACAACACTATTCCGAAAAGGAAAATGAAAAACGCCCCGTGCTGAAATATGCTGCCGATTTTCTCATACTGCTGCTCGCCGAAACGCCGCGCTACAATTATCTGAATGCCAACGGCAAAGCCCATCGCCATCGTGGTGAAAACGAAGTAAAAAAGCCCAGCCATCATCGAAGCACCGAGCGCCACCACGCCGAGATGTCCGAGAAAGGCGGTGTCGGTGAATGTGATGAGCGTCTGCGCGAGATTGCCTATCATAATCGGCACTGCAATGCGCCAAATCTCTCTCGTTGAAATGCTTGTCTTCATAAACGTGAAAAAAAACGGCACAAAATTAAGGAATTTTTTAACACAAGTTTCACAAGTTTTTAAACACAAGTTAAACGAGTTTTTTTTGTTTGGAAGTTTTTTTATAGTTTGTGATTATTTGTCGAAAAATGTTATCTTTGTGAAATTTTTGAAATCATTCGCTGATTTTAAAAGTTATTTTTAAAATATTGAAAATCAAGTATATAGCCATGAAAAGAAAAGGATTTCTGACTGCGATGTGCGGCTTTGCTTCGTTCAGCACCGCGCCAAGCGACCAACTCACAAAAGGTATCACCGGTGCCGGCGGAACTGATTGACCAGCCGATGAGGATGCCGTGGAAGATATAATAGATATTAGGTAATTAGGTAATTAGGTTTAGATATATGAATAAAATTAGAAAAAATATAATGATTGTCATCGCTTTGTTTTTGATGACACCTTATTTAATTGATGCACAGACCGACAGCCGCAACAGAGTGACTTCAACGGTAATTGCGGATGCGCTGAACATGCTGCCCGCAAACGACAAAGCGACGGAAGACAAAATCATGGTCGAGATCCTCGAAACGGGGTCGGATGGAATTGTGGAATTGGCAGAGATGCTCAAGCCGTCTTCAGTTGACGGAAACGCCAAGATTAAATATGCTCTCGACGGACTTCGCAATTTTGTGTCAGACCCGGCAAACACAAAGTTCAGAATGTCAATGTCCAAGGGACTGTATAAAGCCATTGAACTGAATGATAATGATGAGGTTAAGGCTTATCTGATTTCATTATTCAGAGGATTTGGCAATCGTAAAGATGTCGATTTCCTGTTGAAATACACTCAGGATGAGAATCTCGCTGAAGTCGCGATACAGACCATCGCGTCAATGCCGGGTGCTGCCAGACCCATTCTTGATTTGGCCGAGAACAGCAATCCTGGGAACAGGAAAGCGTTAGCCTACGCCATTGCCGACAACTCCATTAAAAACACTGAGGACATGTTGATCCAATGGCTTGACGGTGCTGATGTCGAGACGCAAAAGGCTGTATATTATGCGTTGTCTGTTGTCGGTGGCGAAAAATCGTTGAATCTTCTTTCTGTAAAGGCTAAGTCGTTGAAATACAATTATGATCCGACCGATGCTACAGCCTCGTATGTCGGACTGCTCGGGAAATATGCGGCGAAGAAAGACACCGTCGTCGTTGAGAATGGCACGGCGAAGATGCTTAAGTCAAAAAACGCTGGCATAAACATCGCTGCCATGAATATGCTCGTTCAGACGAAAGGCGACGCCGCAGTGGAGATGCTGCTTAAGTCGCTGAAAAACAAAGATAAACAAGTCAGGACGGCGGCTCTTGAACTGCTGAAACCATACGCTGATTCATTGGTATGCGCTGGTGTGGTGAAAGCCTTAGACAAAAAAAAGACCGTGTCTGAAGCGGTTACGTGGCTTGGTGATGTCAAATGCACTACACAGATGCAATTCGTTGAAAGCCAGTTGGCTTCAAAAGACGGCGAGGTGGTGGCTGCTGCTATTAAATCTCTTGTGAACATCGGCGACAAAGATGGAATGATGGCTCTACTTCCATTGTTTGGCACTGAATATCAGCCTGTTATTAAATCTGCAATAGTTTCTACCAATAACGATTACAGAGATGTGATATATAAAGCTCTCGAAGGCACCGACCAGCAGAAAATCGCTGCGATGAACATCATCGAGTCGGTATCACTGCCGACTGCGCATAATATGGTGAAACGCCTGATGAAGTCTAAGAATCAGGAAGTTAAAGATGCGGCTTACAGAGCACTGAAGGGAGTGTGCAATTTCGGTAGTGCTGATTATCTGCGTGAACTGCTGCAAACGGTTGACGACAAATATGTTGAAGACGTGCAGGCTGCTACAATGAAGTCGATGGCTAATGCAACTCCGGCTGTCAAGGAAAAATATGTGACGTTGCTTAAATACGTGAAACCGGATGTGATGCCGCGTTACTACAAGATTTTCGCGTATTTTAACGACAGCCTCAGTATTACTAAACTGCTGGATGGCTACAAGTTGGAACAGACACGCGATGAGGCGTTGAATGCTTTGCTTTCAATTGATAATGTGAATCTTGCAGATACATTGTACAACATCGGGATCAAGGACAAAGCTAACATGGCAAGAGTCATGGAACGTTATGTGTATCTGATTGACAAGTCTGAAAGACCGGCAATGGATAAGCTGAACTCATACAGACTTGTTCTCGGTTTGGATCCTAAAGCCGATGTTAAAAACCAGATTATCAAATATATAGAAGCGACTCAGTCGTATCAGGGCATCATCATCGCATCGTATTATCTTGATGATGAAGAGACGGCGCAACAGGCTGCCAACACGATTGTGAATATCGCGACGAAACATCCTGAATTCAACGGACAGGAAATCAAAGACTTGCTTCTGAGAGTCAAGGATATGCTGAACGACGGCGATGCGATGTACAAGAGGACGCAGATTGACGAACATATCAAAAAGATTGCGCAAACTCCTAAATTTGAACTCTCCGATGAGGAAAAGGCGGAAGGCTTTGTGGTTCTGTTCGATGGCACTAACCTTGACAAATGGGTGGGAGACAAGAACGGTTACATAATTCAGAACGGAAATATCTATGTGTCAGCTGATTACGGTGATGAAGGCAATCTTTATACGGTCGATGAATATTCTGACTTTGTGTATCGTTTCGAGTTTTGCTTCATGCGTCAGGGTGTCAATAACGGTGTCGGAATAAGGACACCGATGCACGCCGATGCGGCGTATTATGGCATGGAGATTCAGATTCTCGACCATGATGACCCGATTTATGCCGGCATCCACGACTATCAGCTGCACGGCTCAGTCTATGGTGTAATCCCTGCAAAGCGGATGAAGTTTCCTGAACTCGGCACATGGAACACTGAGGAGATCTATGCCAAAGGCGACCATATCCGCGTGACAGTCAACGGTGAAGTGATTGTTGATGGCGACATCAGAAAGGCTTGCAACGGGCGAGCCGTCGCTCCGGAAGGACAGAAGAACGCCAAATCGGGCACTATCGACCAGAACAACCACCCTGGCTTGTTTAATAAATCAGGGAAAATCAGTTTCTGCGGACACGGCGAAGGCCTCCTGATTCGCAACGTAAGAGCTAAAGAGTTATAATTTGAAACTCAAACATCTGATAATCATATTGTTTCTGTCTGTCTGTCAATTTGTGAACGGGCAGACAAAAACCGATTTGCTCGACAGAATTGATTTCAACGACACGACACTCGTCGGAAGCGAGCGGCTCATGTCAGACATTCTTTATTATATTGGCACTTGTCAAGATACGACGGAATCGGCGCAAAATCAGATTTATGACGTGATTCTTGCTGTTGACAATGTGTTGGCAAGATGTACCGCGCTCCCGATGTATCGATATGTGTATCAGAACCTTATATCCGGTTTTTCCGCACTTGGCGTGAATGCGCTGGTGGATTATATGGTGCATCTGCCGTATCTTGAGTTTGTGGCGACAGACACGTCTGGGGCAGAGGAGATGCGTAAGATGGCGGAATCGTACAGCAGAGTGAGAATCGGCTCGAAAGCACCTGACATACAGACAGTTGCTGTTGATGGCACACCCTTTGAACTTTACGGCATCGATGCAGATTACACGGTTTTGCTGTTTTGGTCGGCAAACTGTCCGCATTGCCGCGAGATGATAAAAGAGTTCGGAAGGTATCTGCCGGATAAGAAAGATGTAACGCTGGTGTCTGTATGTGTCATCGGGAAAAAGAACACTGCCAGGAAGATAATTCGTAAGGCTAAGATTGCCAACAGCGTCTTGATCTCCGACGGATTGGGTTGGAACTCAAGAATTGTTGATGACTACGCTGTCGATATGACCCCGTCGGTTTTCGTGTTGGATAAGGGAAAGACGATCTTGTCAAAGCCTTTTGATGTTGATGAAGTCATGGAAATTATTAAATAACGTTTTGGATTTATATGAAAAAGTTTTTTTTGTCTGTTGCTCTGGTTGCTTGCACTTTGGCCTCGCTTGCGCAAAATGATGAAGACCATTGGGTTGATTCGGTGTATAATTCGATGAGCGTTGAGCGTCGCGTCGGACAGCTGCTCAATGTGCGGGCTAATAATCCGAACAAGGCCTGTCTGCCTGAGATTCAATCACTTGTGGAGAATTATGGCATCGGTGGCATGACTTTTTTCAGAACAGATGCAGAATCGCTGCTGGAACAGACAAACAAATATCAGTCGTACTCTGACATTCCGCTTATGATTGCCATTGATGGCGAATGGGGATTGGGGATGCGTTTGAACGATGGCATCTCGTATCCTTATCAGATGACACTCGGAGCCATTCAGAATCAGGAACTTATAACAGAGATGGGCGTACAGGTCGCCGAACAGTGCCGACGGCTTGGCATAAATATTGACTTCGCACCTGATGTTGATGTCAATAATGAGGCGAAAAATCCTGTAATCGGGATGCGCAGTTTCGGCGAGGATCCGCGGGAGGTGGCAGAACGCGGGTCGAGATACGCGCTTGCTCTCCAGAAAAACGGCGTGCTGCCAGCAATGAAGCATTTCCCTGGTCATGGCGACACGAAAACAGATTCACATGAGACACTGCCGAAAGTCGATAAACCGCTTTCCGAAGTGCAGAAGACAGAACTGTATCCGTTTGAATATCTGATAGATAAAGGCGTCTGCGGCGCAATGGTCGGCCATCTCTATATGCCGGCAATAGAGCCTGTTCATAATACTTCGTCTTCGCTGTCGCAAAACGTTGTGACAAAATTACTTAAAGAAGAGATGGGCTTTGACGGTCTCATTTTCACCGATGCTCTTGAAATGAAAGGCGCATATAAGAACTCGGACCCTGATGAGGTCGGACTGAAGGCGTTGCTTGCGGGAAACGATGTGCTGCTGATGCCGGTAAATCCTGAAAACACAATAGATAATATTGTAAATGCCATTGATAACCCGACAGTTGCGAATAGGGTGGAGGAGAGCTGTAAGAAAATCCTGAGGATGAAATATCGCTTGGGCTTGAACCATTACCAGCCACAGCCTGTCAGGTCGGCTGTCAATGATATAAATCAACTGAAATATTATAATTTCAGACAACGTCTTTATAATGAGGCTGTTACGATGCTTCGCAATAAAAACAGAGTCTTGCCTCTTGGTCATGACATGAAGGTCGCTGTGGTGACTGTCGGAAAAGACAACCAGATGTGTAAAGCGTTGAAAAACAATAATATAAATGCAGATGCTTTCATCTTTAATCCTGAAGAAAACCACAAAGACTGTGACAAACTGTTGAAGAAACTGAAATGTTATGATTATGTGATCGTTAACGTCAGAAACACTTCGATATTCGCGTCAAAGGATTTTGGAATCAGGAAAGAGACAGTGGCTTTTGTCGAAAAGCTTTCCAAGCAAAACAAGATGATTTTTAATCTGTTCGCATGTCCGTACGCACTCGCGAGGTTCACATTCAAAACGGATCCGGTCGCGATACTGATTGGTTATGAGGACCGTAATGAGGCGGTGAATGCAGTGACAGACGTCATCATTGGGCGGCTGAACCCTTCCGGCAAGCTTCCTGTCACGATAAACAAAAAGTATAAAGCTGGCACCGGCTATGGCTTTAGGGAGATGCTTACGCCTGAGACACTGCCTGTGTCATTGATTGATAATGAGTTTATAAGAAAGATAGACTCTGTCGCGCAAGACGGCATCGACATGAAAGCCTATCCTGGCTGTCAGATAATTGCATTGAAAGACGGCGAAATAATTTACGAAAAGAATTTCGGCTATTTCACATACGATTCAACGCACCTCGTGACAAGTAACGACGTCTATGACATCGCATCTCTGACAAAGGTCTTCGCGACGACTTTTGCAATCATGAAGCTGTATGATGAGCATAAAATCAGTCTTGACGCGAAGCTGTCCGATTATTTCCCGTATCTGAAATCTACCGATAAGGGAGACCTCAAACTCATTGAGATCATGACGCATCAGGCAGGGCTGACACCGTGGCTGCCGTTGTGCCAAATGACGATGAAAGACGGCAAGATTGATGACAGACTGTATCGGAAAAGCATCGACGAGAATCATACGGTGAGAGTTGCGGAAGGCTTGTATCTTGAAAACGACTATGATTTTCAATTGTTTGACACCATCAAGGTCTCAAAGCTCGGCGACAAGAAATACAAATACAGTGACATTGGCTTTTATTTCCTGCCGGAAATAGTCGAGATGGTGGCCAACAAACCGTTTGAGGCGTATCTGCAGGAGAATTTCTATAAGCCGCTCGGTCTCAACCATATATTTTACAAGCCGTTGAATCACATTGAGAAAGAGAACATCGCCCCGACGGAAAACGACACGTGTTTCAGGATGCAGCTGCTTCAGGGCGATGTGCATGACCAGATGGCTGCCTTGTTCGGCGGTGTCAGCGGTCATGCCGGTCTTTTCGCCAACGCGCGAGACCTCGCTGTTTTGATGCAACTGCTCGTAAATAAAGGATATGCGAATGGCAGACAGTTCCTCTCGGAATATACAATCGAAAAATTCACAAGTGCTCCATACGCCGGAAACATGAACCGCCGCGGCATCGGCTTCGACAAGCCGGAAGTTGACCCGAAAGTGAAGTTATATACTCCGGCGAAACAGTCGTCGATGCGGAGCTTCGGACATACCGGCTTCACCGGCACTTTCGCGTGGGCTGACCCTGAGAATCAATTGATTGTTATTTTCCTGTCGAACCGCGTCTATCCAGATGCGTCAAACAACAGACTCTCGCAAAACGACATCAGGACGAAGATACACGAGCTGTTTTACGAGGCGGTGAAGTGATTCAGTTGTCATTCGGGTTGATGGGGAAAGTGCTCCAAAGCCTGTATCTGTTGCCTGACTTTTTTGTGAAATCATCCCACATATCTTTCGGATTGGTACTGATAATCAATTTGGAAGGTATGTCGCCGACTAACCATGAATTGCGCTGCAATTCGTCTTTCAGCTGTCCGGCATCCCAGCCTGCATATCCGATGTAGAAACGTATGTCGTATTTCGTGATGAGACCTTCTCTTATCAAGGCCTTGACCGCGTTGAAGTTGCCGCTCCAGAAAAGGCCTTCTCTGACTTCAAAGGAATCCGGAATCATCACTCCGAGCGTGTGAATGAAGAATATGCTGTCGGTGGCGACAGGCCCGCCAAGGTAAACGTCTCCGTCAAAAACTGGGAAATTGTCAATTATATCGTTGATTTTCAATGATACACGCTTGTTGATGATGACGCCTAAACTGCCGGTTTCATCATCGTTGTCAACAATAAGAATCACCGAACGACCGAAGTAATGGTCATTTAAAAATGGCTCCGAAATCAGGACATCGCCTGTTTTAACCTTTGTCGTGTTGCTTTTTATCTGAAAAAAATCCTCTTCTTTCATCTTGAAAATCATGTAGTTTCACAATCGAAAAATATTTTGTAATATGTGTGGTTCGTAATGATTAAATGTTTAATTTTGTGCGTTTTATATTAAAAATTTAACAAGAGAATAACCTATGTCAAATCAGGCGAAATATGATTCTCTCAGGGAGAGATTCGCTGTTTTCTGCTTCCAAAATTACGAATATTTTCTGGAAGGCGGGAGTTTTTTCGCAAAATTTAATTTTTCGCTTTGTGAAGAACATCAAACCGGTGGCAAAGAAGAAACGATAGAGTTCCACCCTTGTTTTGAGATTCCAGCACGTCATTTTTATCATTGGGATGCAATCCCAAAGGAAATTCTTGATGTTCTCGTTTTCAATATCGGCATGATTGAGCTTGTGAGTTATTGGAAAATTGCTTGTCCGAAGAAAGTCGTTATAAAGCCTTATCATCTTGATAATGAACAGATAAATTGGTGGAAGAAACTTTATTTCAACGGTCTCGGTGAGTTTTTCTATCTGAATGGCATCAATGCCGGTTTTGATGATTTCATGTCGATTGAGCCGGAGCCGGCATTGCCAGCGTATTGTGGAAATACGAAATTCTGTTTTGAGGAGAAGACACTCGTGCCGGTTGGCGGTGGCAAGGATTCTGTCGTGACTTTGGAGGCTTTGAGAGAGAAGATGGAGATTAAGCCTTTGATTATCAATCCGAGAGGAGCGACAAAAGACTGTGTGCGAGCGGCCGGTTTTGCTGAAGACGACACTGTCGTCATCAACAGAACTCTCGACCCTGTGATGCTTGAGATGAACAGGAAAGGCTATCTCAACGGCCACACTCCGTTCTCGGCAATGCTTGCGTTCTACACGGTTCTGCTGGGCTTCGCGACAAAAAGCAGGTACATCGCGCTGTCGAACGAGTCGTCGGCTAACGAACCTACCGTGCCTGATACCGAGATAAACCATCAATACAGCAAGTCGGTCTCATTCGAAAACGATTTCAGATATTACATTTCTAAATATGTAAACGCTGACATTCAATATTTCAGCTTCCTGAGACCGCTCAATGAACTTCAAATCGCCAAGCTTTTCAGCGGGGCGAAAAAATATCATAAAGTCTTCAGAAGCTGTAACGTCGGCTCGAAGACCGACTCGTGGTGCGGACATTGTCCGAAGTGCCTGTTTACGTGGCTCGCACTGTCACCATTCCTGAAAAGAGATGAACTGACTGGAATATTCGGGAAAGACCTGTTGAAAGACAATGAGTTAGCTGCGACTTTGGAAAAACTCGACGGGACAGCGGAGGTGAAGCCTTTTGAGTGCGTCGGGACGGTGGGTGAGGTGTCGGCATGTATTGAGTATATCGCGCAACATAATGATAATCTGCAAGATACAATTCTGAATGGAAGAGATACAAATGCTGAGTTGTCAGTTGAAGATTATATAAGACAGTATGATGAGAAAAACAATCTGCCTGCATTGTTTGAAAAAATCCTGAAGGAGAAATTGAATGGTTAATATCAATGTCATATTCAAGAGGTTACGTGGAAAAAGCATCCTGATTCTCGGGTTCGGCCGTGAGGGACGCTCGTCGCTGGCGTTTGTCAGGAAATTCCTGCCTCATGCTGTTGTCGGTGTCGCCGACGGAAATGCCAATGTGCTTGCCGGCTTGAAAGAGAAGTATGACGTCAGGACATATTCGGGCGAGAACTATTTTGATGCGGTGAATGATTATGATATAGTGCTTAAGACACCTGGTATCTCATTGAAAGACAAGGCTGTTGATTTATCAAAGATCACTTCGCAAACCGATTTGTTCCTTGAGGAGTTTCACGACAGGATCATAGGTGTGACAGGCACGAAAGGCAAAAGCACGACCTCAACCTTGATCTCGCATCTTCTGAAAGAGTCGGGGAGAGAGGTCTTTCTTGTCGGAAATATCGGCATTCCGGTTTTTGATGTCATTGAGCAGCTGACGCAAAACTCAGTGATAGTGTTTGAGTTATCTGCACATCAGCTTCAATTCATACACCGGAGCCCGCACGTCGGCATACTGCTGAATGTGTTTGAGGAACATCTCGACCATTTCGGGACTTTTGATGCTTATCGCAATGCTAAACTTAACATTATCAGGAAGATGGCTGACGGTGACTGGGCTGTCACAACCGATGAGTTCAGCTATGAGGTTGCCGAGTTTTATGGTCGTACAATCAGCTATCCGTATTATGATTTTAACGTTGACTGGGAGAAAGTTCCATTGAAAGGTGCTCATAACAAGTTGAATGTCAAGGCGGCACTATGTGCATGTGGGGCGTTTGGGGTGCCGGCTGATGATGTCATCCCGCATCTTTATACTTTCAAGCCGCTTGAACACAGGCAGGAACTTGTTGGTACTTTCGGCGGCGTCACCTTCTATAACGACAGTATCTCAACCATTCCGCAGGCTGCCATAGCTGCAGTCGAAACGGTAAAGAACGTGAAATTCCTTCTTCTTGGCGGCTACGACCGCGAGATCAACTATTCGCCCCTGACTGAATATCTGATGAAGAATAAGGTTGAG
>JAKSMZ010000037.1 GCA_024400355.1 Bacteroidales bacterium | reverse complement strand
CAAATCCATCACGGCATTATCTGCTCTTTCATATCAAATAATTTCATAACTTTGCAGCCAAATTTTAATCATTTTTATGAAAAAATACTTTTTAGCAACACGTCCATGGTCACTGCCGGCATCAGTCATGCCAGCGTTGGTGACGATTTCTTTCATCTTCTTAAACAGGACTTCTTTACTGCAAACCACTGAAATTGATTGGGTTGCAGCTGTAATTGCTCTTTTTGGCGCAGCCATCTTCCACCTTTCGGGAAATCTGATCAGCGATTATTTCGACTTCAAACACGGTGTCGATTCGCACGACAACATCGGCCAGACAAACCTCACGATCGTTGACGGGATCATTCCTGCAAAGACAATTTTGCGCTTCGGAATCATCCTGATGGTGACAGGAATTGCCATCGGTTTGTATCTCGTGGCAAGATGCGGACTGCCGGTGCTTTACATCGGCATTGCCGGAATGCTGCTCACCATTTTCTATTTCTTTATGAAAGCCAACGCATTAGGCGACCTCTGCATCTTGTTGAACTTCGGCATTCTGATCTCACTCGGCACTTATTTCTGCGGAACCGGCATCTTCCATCTTCCTATATTATTCGTCACAATACCGACGGGACTTCTTGTTGTCAGCATACTTCACGCCAACAACATGCGCGACCGTGTCAACGACACGAAAGCCGGTGTCACTTCCTTTGCAAAAATCATCGGGACAAAAGGATCGAAGATTTACTACATCGGCATGATAATCGCGGCCTATCTCATTGTCATTGTGAATATTATATTCAAAAACCTCCCTATTCTTGCCCTGTTGGTTCTTCTCTCCTGCCCTATTGCTTTCGCAAATATCAAGAAAATGGCAAGGTGCAATGAAATGACCGACATTGCAAGTCTCGACGGCGAGTCGGCAAAACTCGTGATGATATTCTCATTGCTGTTGTCGGTCGCCAACTTTGTGGCACCGCTGTTCTAACTGGCAGAAATGAAAAAACTGGTAACATCCACTCTCGTCGTCACCATCTTGTGGTTTGTGATGTTCTCGCCATGGACCGCACCCTACCTCAACTTCTGGGCTGCGATGTCCGTTTCAGGAATAGTACTAATGGCTATTTCTTTCATTATCGGCGGGATAAGAATCGAGACGAAAGAGCTCACATCATCAAATATATTAATAGGTGTTGTCACCGCCGCTGCCCTTTGGGGAGTTTTCTGGCTCGGAAATTTTCTCTCAACGCGCTGGTTCGGTTTCGCACAAGGACAGATCAACAGCATCTATGAGATGAAAAGTGGCAGCAACGAGTTGATTATAGGGTTATTGCTTCTGTTTGTCATCGGGCCTGCGGAAGAGATTTTCTGGCGAGGATATTTCCAGAAAAGCATTAGCGAGATATGCGACAAGTCGCTGAAAATCAAATCAGAGACGTGGCGTTGGCTCGCACCGGTTCTTATAACCGCATTCATCTACGCCATCGTGCATGTCTTCTCGTTCAACTTCATGCTCATCATGGCGGCTTTGGTTTGCGGACTCTTCTGGGGATTTATGTACAGATTCACAAAAAGCATCGTGCCACTCATCGTCTGCCACGCTTTGTGGGACGTGGGCGTTTTCATTCTTTTCCCGATTTAATTTAAAAAAAAATATATTTTAACAATGGAAAACAATAGTTCATCAAAATTCAAGACATTCATTTCCAACGAGTTGACAGGTTGGAAGATGTCAGAAGTCATCTGGCTTGCCATCGCATTCACTGTTGTGCTGGTCGGCAGTATCATCAAGGGGACAACCGCTATCTCCCTCATCACAGGTTTAGTCGGTGTGACAGGGATTGTGCTTTCAGGAAAAGGCAAACTCTCCAATTTCGTCCTCGGCTTCGTTCAATGCCTCCTCACCGGCATTGTCGCATTAGAGAGCAGCCTTTACATGAACGGACTGATGTACCTCGTCTATTTCCTTCCGATGGAAGTGATTGGTTTCATCACATGGAAAAAACACATCAACACTGAATCTCAAGAGGTTATAAAGAGGAAAATGACATGGATCACGCGTTTCAAATGGATTGCCATCATCGCTGTGACAACTGTCGCATTCAGTTACATCATGAGACTCACCAACAACCAGCAGCCTGTCCTCGACTCGTTCTCGGCAGTCTGCAACATCGTTGCGATGATCATTGCCATCAACCGTTATGCCGAGCAATGGTGGATCTGGCTGATCGTTAACATCTTACACGTAGTCCTTTGGTTCAACGACTTCAACGCCAGCGGAGAGAACATCGCCATCCTGCTGATGTCGTGCGTCTTCCTCATCAACTCGATCATCATGCTTGTGAAATGGACCAAAGAAGCAAGGGAAAACGAAATGAGAAGATAACTGGATTATTTCCAGTTAATCTTCACATTCCGCATCTCGATCTTGCAATCGCCGATCTTGAAACTGACATACGACAGTTTCTTCACTTTGGAAGGAAGCACCTGACCAGGGATATCCATTGTATATGAAATCATTACGTCGGTAATCATGTCATATCTCGTCCCCCAGGAATTTTTGTGTTCCCCGCCGTTGTCATCGTAAGCAAGGACATCATTTCCAATGTACATCGACTTGTTAATATCGTGATTTGTAACTTTATATGTCATTGAAAGTGTCTGTTTGCTTGTATTGCCAACAAGTTCGACAAACTCCAGATCAAGCCATTCGCTGCATGGGTTGATAATGACCATCTCGTCCTTTTTTGCCTCCGGCCTGGTCTTTTGCTTCACGGCAGGCTTCACTGCCTGTTTCTCCGCAGGCTGCTCCTGTTGTGTTTTTCTGTCAACACGTTTCTCTTTCACAGGATTACCGTCGTCCGAACTTTTAAGCGTCTGTTTGTCGAAGGTTTTGTCATTCTGTGCCTCGACAAATGATGGCATCATAACCAAAGCCATCATGAATAATGTAATTGAAATGAATCGTCTCATATTTTTTTATTTAATAGTGCACAAAAATACTGAAATGTTACATAATTTTTTAAAAAAATTTAACTCCAAGCGTCAAATCTTCCGTCTTCCTCATCATACTCGTCATCAAAATTCTCTTCTATTTCGGTGACACCGAGTTTCTCCAGCACATCATAAACAACATCCAAATCATTGAAACTCTTCGGTTTATAATTCGAATCCTCCAAAGTAAGAATCATGTCACCGACTATCCGGCCAGGATATATTCTGCAGCCGACAGGATTCTCGTCAAGACCTTTGAGGAGACCATTGTCATCGACCCAACCGGTTATATGTTCGTCAAGACCGAGTTGTTCGGCTATGTCACACAGCGGCATCACCCTGACGGCATCGAGGCGATTTGCGGCCACATAATCAGGCAGTTCGTCAAAATATTCAACGTCAAACCCGACTATCTCGGCTGTGCCGTCGGTCTTGACAATAGCAACATATTTATCGTCCCAACTATTGGCACCTTCGTATTCTTCATCTTCGATTTGGTTTTCTTCCATAACAAATGCCATTTTTCGTCTAATCAATGAATTGCTTGTTTATTTCAACCATTTTTTGAAATTGTCAGTTCTCTCTGTCACTTTCACGATGTAATTCTGGGTCTCTTTATGAAGATGTTTTTTCAGATAATCAAAGAGTTCGTCGTAAGTCATCCCGTTAATCTGCGGGATAGCCTTTTTGATGTTCGTGTCGCCGCGAAGTGCGCGTGCGAGGTTGCCGGCACCTGTGTTATAAGAAGCGATGATGCAAAGATCTTGTTTTTTCTTGTCGGTGACATCTTTGAAATATCTTTTTCTCAGCAGGGAAATGTAATGGACTCCCATCTCGATGTTGTTGTCAGGGTCAAACAGATAGTTCGCCGTCGGTTTGCTGAAGTTTTTCTTAAGGCTTTGTGCGCAGTCGGCCCCTGCCGATGCCGGCACAATCTGCATCAGTCCGTATGCCGGCACGTATGACTTGGCTTTCGGGTTGAACGACGATTCAGTCTGAATCACCGCGTAGGCTAACGAAGGCTCCACCTTGAACTGTCCGCAATATTTGCCGACCTGGTCAGCAAACTTCTCCGCACGCACTCTGATGTGATCTGGTATCAGCCCGAACGACACTGATGTAATCTGATGTTCTTTTCCGTCAGGGTCTTTCACCGTCTTAACCTCCACCACCGCATTCTCGACAATCTCCTTCACGCTCTCATTGACATTGTTTTCATCGACGGTCTCTCCCGACGGCGTCTCCACAAGTCCTTGCAGGACAGGCTCTTCCGACAAAGTCTCAGCCTTCTCGACAGATGAGTCGTAATCCTTGGTTTTACCTTTATTAAGAATCAGTATCTTGACAGTCTTCTCAAGCTCTTTCTTGCTGACATTTTTGCCAGGTGCTGTCACGACCTCAACGGTAGCCTCACCATTTTCAAAATCAACGATGCTTCTCGAATTGCCGTTGTCGGAATACTCTACCCAGTCTTTCTGAGTGCTTTCAGCAACGTTGCCCTCGCCCCACTTGGCACTCATCTCCTTCACGAATTTCGAATATGCTTCCTTTTCGGCCTTCACATATTCTTCGTATTGCCTGTTCATCTCCTCAATCTCGGAGTCCTGATTACCTTTCATCTGCTCCATCGCAGCTTTCTGCTCCCTCACGTATCTGTCGTATTCCGATTCAACTTGAGCGAAACATTCCATTCCGACAAGCACAAGCAACAATGCAATAAATTTTCTCATATCAGAAATCTTGAATCATTCAACAACAACTTTTCTTGTTACAGGGCCGTTTTCATCATTCATCTTGACGAAATAAACGCCCTTTGCCACCTGACTCATGTCAATATCTGCAATGCCATTGACTTCACGGCTCGCAACGCATCTTCCGGCAAGGTCGAAAATCTCAACAAAACGGAATCCTGATGCCTCAACAGTCAGGACATCATTGACAGGGTTAGGATAAATCTCAACGTCGTCAGCGACATTCTCCGTCACGCCGGTGCCTTCAATCTCTTTGTAATAATAGTAATAATCGCATACGTAAGTGAGTGTGCCGCCGTCATTCAGAGTCCAGTATTTGTCCTTGTTTCTCGCATTCACCGTTCTTTCCGGGTTTGGCATCTCGCCTTCAGGATTCACGAAGGGCACGACCTCGTCAAAAAGAATATTCATATCATATTCATATTCATGACGTTCAAGAGCAGAACCGTATTGGTCAAGATTTTCCTCAACGGTAATGTTGTTGTTTTCATCGCGGGTATAGACGACATGCGTGCTCAAGACCCACCCGTTATAATAATAGTAACTCTTCTCTTCAACGAGGAAACCATCGGCATTATAAGTGTATTCAACCATATTTGACGGCTCAAACTCACCGCTGAAGCCTTCCGAGTAGCTGACAATGAGCGTGCAGTTGTCATTCTCGTCGTACGTGTAATCGGCAGTTTCAAAAAGTCCCCACGTGCCAAGATACATATCGTGGTGAATCATGTTCCCGTTCTCATCGTACTGATAGTTGTAGGTACCGCCATGCTCGAAGCTGCCGCCGAAATAATTGTAGTTGTCTCTCGTAAGACGTTGATTGAGTTCGTTATACGTATATTCAACATAGTTTGCATAAATCCATTCGCCATTCAGCAGCTGATGGCATGAGAGCTTTGTGACATTGCCGTTGGCATCATATTCGAGACTGTCGCGGACAGAAGTCTCCTCGCCGACTTTATCAACCCAATAGTCGGCAATTAGCTTGTAACTCTCATCGTAATAAAACTCCTTTGTTTCATAAAGGTCGTCTGAATACCATGAATTGAGATAATGTGTGTAATTCTGTGAAAATGACATCATTGCCGTCATCATCACCACCAATGTGAGTAGTAATTTTTTCATATAATTTCTGTTGCGATAATTGTCGCAAAAATAACATTTTTAGTTATATGTCAAAGTGATTTTTAAAATTATTTCGATGAAATCAATACGTGTCCAAATTTTTAACTGTGATGCAAACATTATTTTTTTATTTTTGCAAAAATTTACGCATGCGACACACGCAAAATGCGGAGCTGAACATCAAACACTTTAAGCATGAATTATTTGGACAAGAAGAAATACAGTTACGAGTCAAAAAACACAGACTCTTCACTATCAATAAGACGTTCGTCGAAAAGAAACGGACTGTCGTTTGTCATCTCTACTGGTGACACAGTCGGCAAAGTCATCATCTCCGACAGGGACGAACTGCTGAAGATAGCGGAATACATCAAGTTTCACGCCGGCAACGACTTCAACGCCAATGAGTTGTCCGGCTCGACCGGTATCGGTGTGAGCATCGTAAGTCTGAAAGGCGGCAGGATGTCGCACCGCGAGATCTTCGATGCCACTTTTGACAAGAGTATTGACGAATATTCTTATACTGAGCTTGCCGAAATGTTCCGCACCAACGGCGAGTCAATTGTCTTGTTCCAGCTCTATGACGGACAGATCAACCGTGAGAGCATCGTCAGATCGATCACTCAGTGCATTGAGATTCAGAAGCTTTTCGTGATGACAGGTCTTCCTGCGGACTGTCGCCGCATGGCTCTCAACGATGTCAGGGAGAAGACCGGCCTTGATGTCACCATCATCTCGCGCTGCACCAAGAACGTCAGGATATACACTCCAAACAAGACCTTCACCCTTGACGCACGCGGCGGCGGTCTGAGTATGCCGTCGCTCTTCGATGAAGGCATTGTGTATAAAGACGTTTTTGTCGGTCAGGGAGAGCCTAACCTCTTTGATGACTACTCCGCCAATGAAAGCCAGAAGGTGTCGCGCATCGAGGTGCTTGACATCATCAACAGCCTCATTGTCAGGGAAGACCGCAGCAATCCGCTCACCGACGACAAGATCAGCGAGGAGCTGCAACGCAAAGGTTACACCGTCAGCCGACGCACCGTGGCGAAATACAGGGAGACATTCCTCGGCTACGGCAACTCGAAGTCAAGACGGGAGTGAGCCTCCAAGTCAATATACACTGGCAGATGGTCGCTGAAACCACCGGAATATTTCGGCCCCACATACGTCCTGAAGAGCTTCACGCCGCCAAATGACTCATCAGATTCAAAAAGAAAATCAGCATGGAATATTGTTGAACTTTTTCTTTTATAATGAAGACTTGATTCATTATCCATCAACGGCTTACTCACCATTATCTGGTCAAAAATCTGCCAGTTGTACTGGTGCTTGAGCGTCCCTTCAAAGCCAAGTTCTCTCCCGTCGGCGAACAGATTCACCAAGACATAATCTTTATCAGTATCTTTCAGCGGCTTGGCATCCAGCACCTCGCGGATGCTCGGGTCATCGGGGGTGTCGTTGAAATCGCCCATCGCCACTATCTTCGGCATCGTCGGATGTGCCCCGCATAATGAATCGATCTTATGTCTCAGCGTTCTCGCCGCAAGAGCACGCAGGCTGACTGTCTCACGCTCACCGCCATAACGCGACGGCCAATGGTTTACAAACACATGCAGCGTATCGCCTCTCCTGTCTGAAAAGACAGCGTAAAGTATATCCCGCGACTTGAACTTCCTGTTATCCGGATTCCTTATTTTCACCGGCTCGGAATATATAAGTTGCAGTTTGTCAATGCAATAAACCATCGCAACATCAATACCTCTCCTGTCGTCACCCTCATAATGGACGATGCGGTAGTTGTGATTCTTCAAAGGTGTCTGATTGAACAACGCATTAAGCACATAACAGTTTTCCACCTCAGCGATGCCGAGCACGGCAAGAGGCTCATTTCCCGAAAGGGAGAGCAGACATTTGAACATGTTGTTGCGTTTCCTGTAAAACCGCGACTTAGTCCAACGCTGCGCACCGTCTTCAGTGAAGTCGTTGTACGTCCTCGTGGAATCGGCGAACGGGTCAAAGAAATTCTCAAAGTTCCAGAAAGCAACACGCAGTGTCTCAACGTTTTGCGCTCCGGCATTTGAAGTTTGAAAAGTCTGGAAAAAGACGGACAGACAGACAACCAAAATGGTTTTAAAATGTAAAAAAGGTTTCATATCCCGAAAATTTTAAATTGGTGCAAAGATATATTATTTTTTCATATTTTTGCGCAAATTTGAAAATAAAAATGAAAGAGAGAAACACCAGAGCCAGACGTGCGCCGAAACCCATTGAGTCTTTAATACCAATAGTGATTCTTGTCACGACATTAGCGTTCGTAATCAAGATGTTCAAGCAGGACGCATTAGGTGGTCCGGCGCAGATTGCCATACTCTTCGGCGCAGCTGTTGTCGTTTTCATCGCAATGGTGTTTTGTAAAATTCCGTGGAGCGACATCGAGACGAAGATCATTGACAACATGAAAAGTCTGTCAACGGCATTGATAATGTTGATGTTCATCGGTGCCATCGGCTCGACATGGATGCTGAGCGGCGTGGTTCCCACGATGATTGTCTATGGCATGGAGATTCTAAGCCCGAAGATATTTCTCTTCGCCGCGGTTATCATCTGTTCCATCATCTCGCTCATGACGGGCAGCTCATGGACGACGATTGCAACCTTCGGTGTAGCTCTCATCGGCATCGGCGAGCTTTTCGGCATCCCCAAACCGATAATCGCCGGAGCGATAATCTCGGGTGCGTATTTCGGCGACAAACTCTCCCCTCTCTCCGACACAACCATTATGGCGTCGCAGACCGTCGGAACGCCGCTTTTCGTGCATATCAGATACATGCTGAAGACAACAACACCGACCATCATAATAACACTGGCGATATTTTTAGTGATGGGTTTCACGATAGACATCAGACCGGCTGAACACAGCCTTGAAATCACAAAAAGCATAAACGAAATGTTCAACATCAGTCCGTGGTTTCTGCTTGTTCCGGTGCTTACAGCCGTTATGATCGCATTGAAACTCCCGACGCTCATAACATTGTTTTTGGCATCGGTGGCAGCCATACCATTCATGATATATTGCCAGCCGCATGTTATCGACATAATGGTCGGGACCGACGGTGAAGGCGGAAGGATTTTCAAAGCGGTACTACAGTCCATGTTCCAAGGCTGCGAGTTCGACACCGGACAGCCGATCCTCGACCGTCTCGCCTCATGTTACGGGATGACCGGCATGATGGGCACCATCTGGCTTATCCTCTGCGCCTCGTGTTTCGGCGGAGCCATGCTCGGAAGCGGCATGATAGAATCACTGACAAACTCCATCGTGAAATACCTGAAGTCGATATTCAGCCTGACGGCGGCGACATCAGTGTCGGGTATCATCTGCAACATCTGCGTCGGCGATCAATATCTCTCAATCATATTGAACAGCAGTCTGTATAAGGGGTTTTACAAGAAAGAAGGCTACGAGCCGCGTCTGCTGAGCCGCACCGTAGAAGACTCCACGACAGTCACGAGCGTGCTTGTGCCGTGGAACACCTGCGGCATGACGCAGTCAACAGTGCTCGGCGTCGCGACATTAGCGTACCTGCCATATTGCTTCTTCAACTACCTCAGCCCGATAATGACTGTCATAATCAGCACTATAGCGTACAAAAGAGGTAAGATAAAAAGAGTGAAGACGAACTAAGCTGACATTCAGAGGGTGAATTTGCACGTTCTGTCGTAGCTGTTCCAGTTACGTAGATACAGCACTATGTCAGTCTGGTCATATACATTGCTCCATTGTGTGTCTTCGACCTCACCGTCAGGTTGCGGAAGATCAACCCAGCGCACCATCTCAAGTCCTTTCTGCATCCCTTCGAGGGTGAGAATGCCGCCGTTTTCAACCATATATTCATTGACGGTCTCATAGCGCCACCAGCTCTTGCTGTTCGGGTTACCGACGGTAGGATCCGGCTCTGTAGTGACATGCTTCGGGTTGAGGAGATGGTTTGTGACATGGAAGTAATTGTCACCGGCAGGTTTCCGGAGCACTATGGTCTTCCATTCGTCGTCTTTGTCAAACTCAATGATGGCGCAGTCGCCGCTGGCATCTGCGACCATGTAGTGGTAGCCTGAGCCGGCTTCGACGTCATGGCAGATGTCGTATTGTGCGAGGAGTTCAACAGCTTCATTCACAGTGGCGCAACGGTCGAGCCAGAGGCGCATGATGATGCTTGTGCCGACTTTGTGTTTCCCTGTGTTCTGGTGTCCCGCCTGGTTAGGCAGTGCCATGATAGAGGTGCAGAGACCTTTCTCGTTGATGCCGTCCATCGGCGCATAGATACCGGCGAGACATGTCATCTTATTCTTAAATGTCGTAGGCAGCTGGTCAAGTCCGAGACCAAGCTGCATGAGGTCACATGTCGAGATTGAGGCATAGCCTTTCTCCGGCTTGTTGATGACAACCATGGTCGGGTCTTTGAAGAAATCGTAATTGCGTCCGTACCAATAGCCGTCACCGTCTTTTTTCCTGACCTGAAAACTCGTGCATCCGAAGTCGGAATTCTGGTACAGACTGGCAGTGTCGGCATCCATCAACCCGTGACTTATTTTCTCTGTGACATAGACAAGCAGTTTCTTGTTGCTGTCAATGTCGTTCTCAATGACATCATCAAGGTCATATTCAAAATGATTTTCCATCACGTAAAGATACGGGTCGTCACCAACCTGTTCGATGGAATTGACAGTTCTGATCTGGCGGCAGCCTGCCAGAATAAATGTCAGAAGAAACAAAGCCGCGACAAGCGACATTCCAAACTTATTTTTCATAACTTATTACTTATTAAGGGATTAATAATGCAAACTTATTCCATTTTTAACATTTTCCATTTCCTTTTCGGAAAATGAATCTGGCATCTTACGAAGAAAATCCGGTTCGATTACAAGACGTTCACGGAAACGCTTGAGAGCCGTCTTGAGAATCCTGTCGTGGTCGAATGCGAGTTCTGGCAAGTCGTTGACCGGCAGCCACTTCGCCTTTGCCGCATCGTCACCAGCACGGACATTTTTGACGTGCATGACCGAGAAGAATGCCACCGTTATCACTCGTTCGCGCGGGTCACGGTCGGGGTCTGAAAACACCCCGACCTGTTCCATATACGCGCTATCGAGTCCAGTCTCTTCCTGAAGTTCACGCAACGCCCCCTGTTCCACCGTCTCGTCGGGATTGAGGAAGCCACCCG
Organism: Bacteroidales bacterium; assembly: GCA_024400355.1. GTDB lineage: Bacteria > Bacteroidota > Bacteroidia > Bacteroidales > F082 > Limimorpha. Next base: position 1,131 of record JAKSMZ010000037.1, on the reverse strand, counting down.
GGAACGCCCAGCAGCCCTTGCACGGCTCGTCGCCGCGCTCCACGAGAAGCACTTTCAGCAAACCGTCCTCAAGCCCGAAGATGACACAGTCGGTCGTTACGGCAGGATGTGGATATTGATATACAAACATTTAGCAGACTATCTCTTTCCCTTCATGATTTCCACGAACGGGTTGTAGTAGTTGTCGCCTTTCATCGTGACGCCTTCGAGACCCTTGCCGCCGTTCTTCGGACGTTTCACGTCGCCGAAGATGCCTTTTTCGAGAGCGGTGAAGAGACCTTCCTTGTTGATTTCCTCAAGAAGTGCTATCGTGTTGTCGAGCACCAGCTTGGCGCGTTCACGGCAGATGCCGCCTTCCTTGAACTGCATCTCGTCGCCGATGCTGCGCATGTTGTTGAAGATGTATTTCGCGTTCTCGATTGAGAGGTAACGGTCGCTCATGAACGGTGTGTGTATCGCCTCCGTCGGCATTCCGAGGAGCTGTATGCCCTGATTTGTCCAGATGCCGATCATGTTGAACAAAGCGTCCTGGATATGGCCGCGGAAGATGTTGCCTGTCATGAACTTGGTAGGCGGCATGTATTTAAGTGTCGCTTTCGGGAAGATCTCGCGTGTCATCTGAGCCTGTGCGAGTTCGAGGAGGAAGCCGTTTTCAAGCATCGGGTCCATCTCGAAGGCGTGACCTAAGCCCATCTGTTCTTCTTTCAGACCCGCCATGAAAGCGAGCTGCTCGTTGATGAGGTCGGAGGCGAGGACGGTGTGGGCGGCCTCGACAGCGTCGGCGGTGGTGAGGTAGTTGTCTTCACCCGTGTTGATGATGACGCCGGCGAAACCGTTGATAATGCGTGACATATACTGGTCAATCAAGGTGCGCTGCATGTTGATGTCGCGGAAGAGGATGCCATAGAGGGCGTCGTTGAGCATGACATCGAGGCCTTCGAATGCGCCCATGACGGCGATTTCAGGCATGCAGAGACCGGAGCAGTAGTTGCAGAGGCGGATGTAACGTCCCAGCTCCTCGCCCACTTCGTCGAGAGCCTTACGCATGATGCGGAAGTTCTCCTGTGTCGCGAATGTGCCGCCGAAGCCTTCCGTCGTCGCGCCGTAAGGCACGTAGTCGAGCAGGCTCTG
>JAKSMZ010000036.1 GCA_024400355.1 Bacteroidales bacterium | reverse complement strand
GTTGTTCATGGCTTTAAAAAGTCTGACATATTTTGTTGATGCTGAAGGTACTCCAGTGCCATATATGTTTTCAGACATGTCATGGGACGATGTTAAAAACAAAATTATAACGGCTTTACAGTAGCATTGTGTACGTCTAAGCATTAATATGTGATAAAAAACCGGCGCACAAGATCCAAGACCTTACGCACCGGCTTTTTTATCTTTATTAAACTCTAATCTCTAATGGTTCGTCTTATCCGGATACTCCGGTATCGCGGGCTGTTGTGGCCAGCCATTCATCTGCTCCATGATGACCTCGATGGCCTTGTCGAGTTGTGCGTCAATGCCGTTGAACTCATCGTAAGGGTTGTTGTCGATGACGATGTCTGGTTCAACGCCATGGCCTTCGATGATCCAGTTGCCGTTGGCATCGAAAGGAGCGAACTCCGGACGGTTCAGCGTGCCGCCGTCGATGAACGGCAGGCTGCCTCTGATGCCTACCACGCCGCCCCACGAGCGCGTGCCGATGGTGGTTCCAAGCTTATAATGCTTGAACTGCCACGGGAACAGGTCGCCGTCTGATGCCGAGTATTTGTTGAATATCAAGACCTTCGGGCCGTTCATCATCTGGAATGGCTTTATCTCCGCACCGCTGTTGCGTGTCATCGTGTACATCGCCACTTCACGGCGCAGACGCTCAATGATCATCGGTGAGACGTTACCGCCGCCGTTGCCGCGGTCGTCGATGATCAACGCCTTCTTGGTGAGTTGCGGATAGAAATACTTCACGAACTCGTTCAGTCCGTCAACGCCCATGTCGGGGATGTGTATGTAACCGACCTGCCCGTTTGTTGCCTCGCTGACCTTGCGTATGTTCTCCTGCACCATATTGTAATAATATAAGGAGTTCTCGCTGCCTATCGGCTTCACCACCACGTCGCGTGCGCCGCTTTCTGATGCCTTGCCGTTCAATGAGAGCATCACCGCCATGCCAGCCTTGCCCACCAACGCCTCATAGATGTTCGTCATCTCTTTCGTGGAGACACCGTCGATAGCCACGATGTAGTCGCCTTCCTTCGCATCGATGCCAATCTCCGCCAGCGGCGATGTCGTCGCCCTGTTCCAGCTCTCGCCTTTCAATATCTTGACAATCTGATAGTAACCGCTGTCGTCACGTCTGAGCTGAGCACCGAGCAGACCTTGTCTTATGCGGTCGGTCTCTACCCTGTCGCCGCCGCCGGTGTAAGCGTGACCGATGTTGAGTTCACCAATCATCTCGCCGATGAGGTAGTTGACGTCGTTGCGATCGCCGCAGTACGGGATCAGAACCGCATATTTCTCGTATATCGCCGGCCAGTCGTTGCCGTGCATGTTAGGTGCATAGAAAAAGTCACGCATCTGGCGCCATGCCTCACGGTAGATCTGAGCCCATTCCTCGTGGAGGTTCACCCACTTCTTCATGCCGGAAAGGTCTGCGCCTTCCTCAGGAAGCTTCGTCTCACCCTTAGGAGCGTCTATCAATGAATACTTCCCACGATTCGCCACAACCATCTTCGAGCCGTCTGGCAACAAGTCATAAACGACGCCATTGCAGATCCTCTTGGCTTCCTTTCCGTTCATGTCGAAATAATACAGGCCGTTGTTGTCGCCCCAAGCGCAGAAATAAACGCCGTTTTCAACAGCCTTCACATCATAATAATAAGCGGTCATAAGTCCTGGAAGCGGAATGACTCTGTCGATAATTCCTTCAAAATCAATGTTTATTGACTTTGCATTATCAGTTTTGACTTCTTCTTTCTTGTTTGATTTCTTCTTCGAGTCTTTCTTTTCATTTGCTTCAGATTTCTCAACTTTCACCTCATCGTTTTCCGTAAGGAACGGTGACGGCGTATCTTTCTGCAAGGTGACGAAATAAACGCGTGACATCTCCTGATATGCGTGATTCCATTCGGTACTGCTGTAAATCGGGTCAAAATCGCGTTCCGAGACGAAGTACAGATACTTGCCGTTCTTGTCGAAGGCAGGGTTTGATGAGTTGAACCATGTGTTGGTGACTGGTTCAGTTTTTTGTGTTTCAATGTCATAGACGAAAATCTGGCTAAACTCCGAAATTTTCCTGTCGGAATAAGCCACCCACTTGCTGTCGGGTGAGATAGTGTAATCGTATATTTCGCCAGCCTCACTTCTCGCAATCTCGGTGATTTTCTTAGAAGCGACATCAATCATCATGAGGCGGTTTTCTTTGTCGTACCAGAAAATCTTCTTGCTGTCGGGCGACCATTTCGGGACATATTTATAAGTCAATGAAACGGTTTCTGGTGTTGTGAGTTGTATTGCCTCTTCACTACCGTCTTGATTCTGAATGAAAAGCTCATCGTTGCCGGTTCTGTCGGAGATGTAAGCGATGTATTTCCCGTCGGGTGACCAAACAGCGCAGCGGTCGTGTGCGCCGTCCGACTTGGTGAGGTTGCGTGTGATGCCCGACTCAAACGGCACCGTCCAGATGTCGCCGCGGCCACCGATGACGAGACGTTTGCCATCGGGAGAGACATTGACGGAAGTGATGTTCTTTGAGGCATCGACGTATTTGGTTCTTGAAGTGATTCCGTCGTTCTTGATCTGTACAGGAATCGCATGTATTGAATTGTCTTTCAAGCTCATTCGGAACAGTTCTCCGCCGTTTTCAAAGATGATGTCGTTGTCGCCGAGCGACGGGAACTTCACATCGTAATATGTGTAGTCAGTCACCTTTTCGGTCTTTCCAGTCGCGATGTTGTAGCAGAAGATGTTCATTGTGCGGTCACGGTCGGAACAGAAATAAATTTTGTCACCAACCCACATCGGGAAGATATCCTGCGAATCGTTGTTTGTGATGTTTTTGAGTTCTTTGGTGTTGAAATCAAAAATCCAGATATCGTCTGCCATTCCGCCTTTATAGTATTTCCATGTGCGGAACTCACGCATGACGCGGTTGAATGCAATTTTCGTGCCATCAGGCGAATAGCTAATCCATCCTCCTTCATTGAAAGGCAATTGCTCGCTCAAACCGCCATTGATATTCGCCACAAAAAGCTGGCCAACGAAGTCATCCCAGGTTATCGCGCGTGTGCGGTACACGATGTTCTCGTTGTCTTTCCATGTCATGACAATGTTGTTTGGTCCCATGCGGTCCGACAGATCGTCACGGTCGAGTGTCGAGGTGTAAGTGAGACGATGCGGGGTGCCGCCTTGTGAAGGCATGACGTAAACTTCGGTGTTTCCGTCGTATTGACCAGTGAACGCGATGTTCTTTCCGTCTGGCGAGAAACGCGCGAAGATCTCGAAACCATCGGCATCGTTTGTAAGTTGTTTAGCCACACCGCCTTTCGCATCAACGGTATAGATGTCACCGGCATAGCTGAACACGACCTGATTGCCGTGGATTGCCGGAAAACGAAGCATCTTAGCCTCGTCCTGCGCTTGCATCGACAACGTGCCGATAACAAGCAACATACTGATAATCAGAGTTTTTGTTTTCATATTATCTAATTTAGAATAATCTGTCCAATCCGACCTCCTCAACCTCTATTTCATCGCCCAGATAAACAAGGTATGCCTTAATGTCTTGATTTCCATTCATTTCACGAAGCGCAACCATGTAATCCTGAAGCTGCTGATGATATTTCTCGTTGTGCTTGCCGGTTTTGTAATCTATAAGAATTGTGCCATTGCCGGTTATCGCATACCTGTCAGGGCGCATCACGTGCCCGAACGACGTGTGGATATCCATCTCGTTCATAATCACGGCATTGTCGGAATAAGCAGGCTTAAGGCACTCAATCTCAACGACTTTATTGAATTTCTGTCTGAGCGACTCAGCCTGTTTTTCATCAATGCTGCCATCATTGACGTATTGTCTCAACACCCGGTCAATGTCAGTTTTTGTCTTGATTTTTGAGAAAATCTCATGCACGAGCGAGCCCCATTCGTCGGGCATGAAAGTCTCCTTCGAAGCCCAGACCATCGTCGGATCCGGCTCAACAGAAAGTTTCTCAAACCACTGCAACGCCCTCGGTGTCTTTGAATTTTCGTTAAGTTCAAGAATATCAACGTCTTCCTTGCTTTCCACATTTGACTTTCCATAATTGTCTTTTGTAATTCCGAAAGTGAAGACATTGCTGTTTTCCTTCTCTTCCTTTGTTATATCTTTCCGTTCAAGGAAATAATCATCGAACCGCACATCATCATTTTCATTCCTAAGATGTTGAATATAATTGTAATCGGCATTTTCGTTCAGGAAATCGTTGAAGATATTATAGCTTGTTTGAGAACATTTTGCATTGGTATAAACGAAGAGCATTTCCTTTGCACGCGTCATCGAAACATACATCGTGTTGAGGTTATCAAGCCTCGTTTTCTGTTCCTCGCGACGCAGAATGTATTCAAAATCAGAATCTTTGAGTTTTTCCTTGCATACAGGCAGCAGGAATGCGTCAAGATAAGGGATGTCTTTGGTTACTTCGTTTTCCGAACACTGAATCCAAATTTCCTTTTGAGTGAAACCGGCGCTTGTGTCGAGTTTCGTTTCGGCGAACGGATACATCACAACTCGGAATTCAAGACCTTTCGACTTGTGTATCGTCATGATATTCACACAGTTGAGTTCACCGGTAATCTGAACGCTAAGTAGATTTTTCTTTTTCTCCCAATATTCAACGAAAGCGTCAATGCCGGCACTGTGCGCCGATTGCCATTCATAAAGCATGTTCATGAAATATTGGACAAAGACATCTTCAAGAATGTTGAAATCATAAAACCTGCAAAGTTGCACGCACAAATCGTACAAGCTATATGCTTGGTTATGAATCGACTGCAAAGCATTTTTAAATGTTTCATCGAATCTGACAATGCTGTTGTCTCTGTGCAAAGCCAACGACTTCCCCTGATGAGTCTTTTCGTAAAAATACGAGACGGTCTTCAGTGTCACAGGGTTTCCGTCATTGACTAAATACTGCAAAGTATTGACAATCAGTTGCACTTTGTCAGACGACTGAAGTTGTATCGAATCGGCTGAGATAACGTCAATACCGTTGCCGACAAGATAGTTTGCAATTTCGGTTCCTTCTTTATTTGAACGGACCTGAATTGTAATGTCTTTATATTCAATGCCTTTTGAATGCAACTCAATGATTTTTCCAAGCATAGACTCAAGAACCTTTCCGTGATATGTTTGGGTATCAAGTGCATCGGAGAAGACCTCAAGCGAAACCAGACCTCCGTCTTTTGAATTGTATATCTGTTCGGTATCGTCGAAGACACGGCTGAGGTGCAACGCGTCATCACCATCTTCGAGGTATCTCTGCGCGAAACGGAAAAACGTATTGTTGAACTTGATGATATTCTTGCAGGAGCGGAAATTGGTGCCGAGCGACTTCTTCTCCGCCGATGCCGACAGATTACGCTGACAGCTTGCAGTAAACTCATTATCAACGCTATTGTATATCTTCGGAAGGTTGATAATCTGTTCAACCTCGCCGCCTCTGAACCTGTAGATTGACTGTTTCGCATCGCCGACAATCATGTTCATGTTGCCCTGCGACAGACTGTTATCAACCAACGGCAGGAAATTCTGCCATTGCAGCACTGAGGTGTCCTGAAACTCATCGATGAAATAATGCTTGTACCTCTCGCCTATCCTCTCGTAAATGAACGGCACTGAACAGTCGCCGAGAACATCGGAAATACGCTTGTTAAACTCAGAAATATGAACCTGCGAACTGTCTTCGATAAACTCGTTTATCAACTCAAAGATATGATTTCTAAGCACATACAGATACATATCTTTTTCAATAACAGACAAGATAAAAAATTTACTGATCAGTTTTGGATAGTTCTCAAGCGCATTTCTATAGCATTCAAGAATATCATCGTTATCAACATGACAGGTCTTCGATTTCCATTTCACGTTTCCATAAATCATTTCACGCGACCTGTTCGATGCGATGCAGTTCTTGCGTGACTTCATGCTCCTCACGACCGTAGGAAGTCCTTTTTCCTTGTATGAATAGTCGCTGACATCAATGCCAAATTCAATTTCTTTGTCAGCTATGTCATTGATTAACTTATCAATAGCTTTATCGCAAGTCTTGATTTCATTTCCGAGGTATTTCCTGATCTCATCAAATTTTGCCTCGTCAATCTCGATTATTTCTTTCTTCTCACCTTTCTTATAAGCATCTTCCCTGAGCAGTTTTTTTATGAAATCACCGATGGAAGTCTTCACATTCCACGATGTCTCTTCCGTCAGATTATACTCCACATAATTCGACAACATCTTGGTAATGAATTTATTATTGCCGATTTCATCTGAAAGAAGCCGGATTATCTCATCAATGAGATCGTCATTGTCGAGGATGACGCTGTATTGGCTCGGGAGGTTGAGTTCACGGGCGAAACTGCGCGACAGCTGCTGCACGAACTTGTCGATTGTGGTGACAGCCATGTCGCTGTAATTGTGTATAATCTTGGTATATAATGCTTTACTACGTTCAACGATCACATTTTCATCAGCTCTTGTTTTCTCCATGATGTGTTTTTTCATCAGTTGGATGTCGTTCTCAGATGAGTTGTCGGCGATGCCAAGCAGAAAACGTAAGATCTTGGCTTTCATCTCGTTGGCAGCCTTATTGGTGAATGTGACGGCAAGAATCTCGCGAAACGCATCAGCATTGTCGCCGAGGCATAGCGTAAGATATTCTTTTACAATGGTGAAGGTCTTTCCAGAACCTGCCGATGCTGTGTAAATCTTAAAAGGTTTGTCGCTCGTTTGGGTCATTTTCTTCGGTCTTTCTTTGTTTTTTATCTTTTCTGTCTTTCGTTTTGTCCTTATGCTTATCTTTATTGTGTCTTGAGAAAATCTCCCTGAACTTGTCGAAACTCTGTGAAAGCGAGATTCCCAATCCCTGCGTGTAATCCGACATACTCTCAAACAGATTGTACGTCGCGTAGTTATTGTTTACATTCGTATGATTATACGCCTTGATACTCAATCTGTTAGTAAGTTTAAACGAGACATCCACATCGCCGACGATATTATTTGCCTTGTTGGTTACACCATTATTCCCGCGGACAACGCCAAAGTCACCCTCAATGGTGAGACGGTCGTCGAACAGTTGTGTTGACATGGCGACTTCAATTTCCTCGTTTGTCATTTTGCTGTTAGGCTTATAATTGACACCGATGTCAAAATCCTTGGAAAGTGATGACAACCAGTTGTTCAGTTGACTTGTTATCACACCATAATAGGCGGTGGAACCGATTTCAGCGATGTCTGTGTTGCCTGTGTTCGCGAACATTCCGATGACCATCAGCGAAAGCACTTGCTGAGCCATAACTGCCTGGTTTGTCGTGTCGATCACAGAAAAAACCGCCGACTTGATGTCGTCTTTTGCGTTCGGCAATTCCAGTCCGAATGTGATTGTCGGGTTCATCAGCTTGTCGCGAAGATGCAAGATGCAGTCAACGTTAATTGTGTTGTTTATTGTGGTGTCAACTGCGATGCTACTGCCGAGCGATTTCAGTGAAACCTTTGTCCTGTAGGTACTTACGATGTCAATATCGGCATCAGTCGGATCTCCGTTGAAATGTATTGTCCCGCCATTGCGGATGTTGAAGTTGCGGCTTACGACTTGCAGCCTGAAGGCAAACAATCCGCTGTTTATCACATAGTTACCGTTCAATGTAAAATCGCCCGACTTCATTCCGAGATTCACGTTGCCGGTGCCTGTGGCTTGAATCATTCCCATGTTCGACGGAAGGAATATCTGCAATGTGGCATCAGGATTGACTTCAGCATTCAGATCCAACGTCAGGTTGCTCGTCTCCTTGACTGGCGGGACAAAATCCCCTATCGTGTCAATGTCAGTGCTTTTCTGTACAAAGACAATGAAATTATCATCCACCGTGCTTGTTGACGAAAGCGGAATGTTGATTTCAGTGCCTTTGCGCGTCCTCACGTCAATGTCCAAAAGTATGTCATTTATCGGGCCTTTGATGACAACATCACCAGTAGCAACGGCAGAGCCATAAAAGCCAATCTCTTTCTCGGCAGGTATGTTCAGTGCGGCAAAGTCATTGCATCTTAATTTTATATCGAAATCAAAATCACGCAGATAGTTGTGGGTAATCTCCCCGTTTGCGTATGCAATATTCCCCGTTGTATCGGTAAGTTGCAGATTATCAACGCTAATCTTATTCTTGCTAAAACTAACGGTGTTATTGATCTTGTAATATGTGTTCAAGAAATCAATCTTGCAACCGGCATCCTTAAACGTCAAATCTCCCTCAAGAACAGGCTTTTTCAAAGAACCGACGACATCAATATTTCCGAAAATCTCCCCATCCAACCTGCTTATCACCGACGAGACAAACGGCGTGACGGAATTCAACTTAAAGCCATTCACGACAAGCTTGAAGTCCAGATTATCGTTCTCAAAATTCGGATAATATTTTCCGTTGAAATCGAACGTCTTATTGTCACTGTTTCCGGCAACATTGCTGTAAATAGCTGATTCTATGACAACTGACTTATCCGAATCAAGCCAGTCAGCGTTAATGACAACATCGCCTACATCGTTGTTATTGATTGATAAATCGGTGATTTTTAAATCAGAATCAAACATCGGCTGCCCGCTCAATCCGCAGATGCGCAAGTCACCGTCAATGTCTCCGGCAAAACTCAAATCATTGTCTATCAACAGGAAATTTATGTCAGACATATCGAGATTGATAAACGAAACGCTGAGGGTATCATCATTATATTTCGGATACAAACCATTGATTGTCAGTGCTTGTGACTTTGTATGGAATCCGAGATTATGCACCAAAGTCTCGTCACCTTTGAAAATGACGTATGTGTTTTCATTCAGTTCGAGCAATGTGTCACGCATGATAATCGTGTCAGCACCGACTGTAAACAATCCGCCGCCTTTCTCATCCGGCACATATCTCGATTTGATATCAGCCTTGTTGTGATTGGTCAGTCTGTCATCGTCCCATTTCAGATTGAAGTCGACAGTGTCGTTGCTTGCATTTGCGGTAAGCACAAAATTCTCGATACCGGTAACGTGCGGGTTGGTTTCTGTAGAATCCTTGAGTATGACATCACCGACAGACACGTTACATGAGATACCGCCTTTGTCAATGGTATTTCTGACTTCTATATCTCTGAAAATGAATTTGTTATATCTGATTTCAGGACATTCCAGCGTCTGTCCGTGATTCGAATCGCCCGTGGTATATGTCGCTGCAAACGAAGAGCCTGAAGCCACATGAAGCTGAGGCATGAAAAATCGCGTCAGCATGTCGGTGTCCTTTAAATCTATTTTCATAGCAAACTCTTGTTTATCAACGTGATACAGGCCTTTCGACTTCTTTATCTCAGGAATGTGGACATTCATCAGCAGGGTGTTTTTCATCGCATTGACGAAACTTCTGTGATTGACAATTCCATCCGCTTGAAAATCAAAGAAATCGCATGAAACGCCTGCTGATTTCACGCCTTGGTTTTCCGACAGCGAGGCAACGAAATAATCCATATAATAGTCATCGGCACCTTTCCTGACTGTTGTGTTATCAAGTTTGAGATTGGCCGTCAATTCATCAATGCTGAACCCGGAGAAGCTACCATCAAGATCTGTACTGACAATCATAACGCTATCATTGTCAATAAGATGCAGGTTATTAAGATTAGCCTCGCTGATATTCGCCACCGCACTGATCAGCGGCTTGCTGTATTTGAAGTTTGAACTTGCAGACAATCTGAGGTTCACATCATTGTTTGCAATGTCGGTTTCCAATTTCAGGATTTCATTTTTCATTGAAACATCAACAAGAAAATCCTCAAACACATTTCCATTGTATTTCAACGATTTAAACCTCAACTTGCTCAAGAAATCAGCTGTTTTTTCATCAAATCCTTCACCATTGATGTCAGCCGACATAGTGACCTCGAAAGGTGCTGATGAAGCCAATAATCTTGCAACATCAACATTATCAGCCACAACCGTAGCAGCATACTGTGGTGATTCGTAGTTATAAGCCCTCATCAGCAAGTCGGCTTTAACACTACCAATTTCAGTATTTGCGCTGGTTTTAAAATCAAAATTCTTCGGAGTACCTCTGTAATCAACTGATAACGTGACATTTCCCATCGGCTCAAGCATTTCCGGCAAGGGAATCGTAATTGAACTTGAAGGAATATAGAAGTCAACGAGGTCGTCGTATGAAGTCTCAACCGTCGGGAAATCCATGACCCAATAAGAATCGCCTGTGTCATGGCAAATTCCCTGCATTGACATAAAGCCACTGATGCGGGTGCATTCGCCAAAACTCAAGTCTAAGTTATTGAGTTTGAAGTCATTGACAGGTCCATAAAAATCAGTGTTCAGGACGACATCATTGGGCATTTTCCGCATGACGTAAGCCCAATATTTGATGTCATCGAGTCGAAGCCTGGTATTCCGTATATTGCTCACAATCACCACAGAATCCTCAAAAGTGTCGAAGTCAGCGAGGTCATTGACCTTGAACTCAAGATTCATGTCAAGATACGAATTGTTGAGATTGGAACGCATATTGCCGATATTGATGTCAGTCGGGCAAAACAACACACTGGCAGTGAATGACTTAAGATCAGCGCCGCAGCGTTCCTTGCCATTGAGGTCTTTGATGAAACCCGTTATGGTGTCACTTCTATATTCAAAATTATGGAGATCCAAATTTATGCTGTCAAAGTCTAAATGCCTGTAATCCATGCTTTTGCGTTCAGGCTGGTCTCTGTTTTGATTCCACAGGATGAAATGAGCGTTTTCAATTGAGATTTTCTTGATGATCAGATTCAGGTCATTTGACAAGCCTGTATCATTTCCCTTTTGATTTTCAGGCACTTGCGAAAGCATTTCGGCGAGGTTCGACATCTCGTTGCCCTCGTAAGTGACGAGTTTGCACAAGGCATTTTTCAAATAGACCTCTTCGAACCTGATTTGGTCAAATGGGAATTTCATCGCGAGACTGGTCTTGAACTCATCAATCTTAAGCATTGGATATTGTTCCAAATCGTTGATTTGCAATCCATTGAGATGAAGTTCCAGATCAGGTGTTATATAGAACGTGTTGATTTTCACGTCAGTTTTCAGTGATTTTGAAACGAAACCGGCTGCAGAACGCGCTATGATGCTTTGTACAGAGACGTCACGGAGGGCGGCGTACAAACTCGCAATCAGGGCGGAAATTACCGTGAAGATAATTAATACGCCATGAAATGCTTTCGTTAGCTTATTTTTTGTACTTTTGCGCATTCTTTTTCAGTTATGAACGAATATATTTTAGCCATCGAATCATCGTGCGACGACACTTCTGCAGCAGTCCTCAGAGGTACGACAGTATTGTCGAATGTCATTGCTAATCAAGAGGTTCACCGCCAATACGGAGGTGTCATTCCCGAACTTGCATCACGTGCCCACCAGCAGAATATCATACCTGTTGTTGACGCAGCGATAAAACAAGCAAAAATACAAAAAAATCAGATAAGTGCGATAGCTTTTACACGCGGACCGGGACTTTTAGGTTCATTGCTTGTAGGAACTTCATTTTCAAAGGCTTACGCTCTTGCAATGAACATTCCATTGATTGAAGTTAATCACACAAACGGTCACGTTCTGGCGCTTTTCGCCCAAGACCCGGAAGCTCCGTCGCCCGTCCCGCAGTTCCCGTTCCTGTGCCTGACAGTCTCCGGCGGCCACACGCAGATCATGAAAGTCAACGATTACTTTGACCTTGAGATACTCGGAAAGACAATCGACGACGCTGCCGGCGAGGCTTTCGACAAGACAGCTAAAATCATGGGACTCGGCTACCCGGGCGGCCCGATAATCAACCGCCTGGCAAAAGAAGGCAACCCCGACGCATTTCAGTTCAGCAAACCGCACATCCCCGGCTACGACTACAGCTTCAGCGGATTGAAAACCAGCTTCTTGTACTTCCTGCGCGGCAAACTCAAAGAGAACGAGAATTTCATAGAAGAAAACAAAGCAGACCTCTGTGCCTCCATCCAGAAAGACATCATTGATACTTTAATGAAAAAGTTAATCAAGGCGGCGAAAGACACTGGCATCAAGCAAGTTGCGATTGCCGGAGGCGTCTCCGCCAACACCGGTCTGCAGGACGCGATGATTGCCGCAGGAAAGAAATATCACTGGGATGTCTTCATCCCGAAATTCAAGTTCAGCACCGACAACGCCGCGATGATCGGTGTCGCCGGCTACCTGAAATACCAGCGCGGCGAGTTCGCCACCCAAGACCTGACGCCTTACGCGAGAACGGTTTACAG
>JAKSMZ010000035.1 GCA_024400355.1 Bacteroidales bacterium | reverse complement strand
CTCAACACTTCCCCAGAAGCCACTCGCAAAGCTCGTGCTTGATGTAACTCTCGCCGAGGATATGCGACGGAAGAGTCTTCTTCGGACACATCTTCTTGTTAATGAACAATTTCTCGTATTCGCGCTTGATGTCGTCACCGAGAAGCTCGTCGTGTTCGGTGTAGTGACAGGTGACGTTCTCGCCCGCCGTGAACTTGAATTTCTTGAACTCGAACAGGTCCTGCATCGTGAACTTGAACGACGTCGCACCATCGCTGCGGCGGCTGTGATACTGCACCGTCCCCACCGACTTCTTCAGCGACTTCATCGGCTCAACGACAGGGTTCACCACGAGTTTCGGACCCGTAAAATCCGAACACAAAATGTAGAATCCGCCAAGTGATGTCCCGACCATCGCCTTGACGTCGTTTGCTTTAGCAAAGTCATTGATCTGCTTTATCGAGGTGGCGGCGTGATGGTCAACTTCGAGCGCACACCATTCATAATCAGGGTAATACTGATTCAAGAAGCCGACGGTCTGCGAATGCGGCGAGCCGCCGAAACCGTGGATGTAAACTATTTTCGGTTTGTCTGACATAATCTTTGATTTTACAACGCCAGCCGGAACCCGCTCACATAGAACCTGCTCTTCGGGTTGCTGCTGTTTCTGTTAGTGTTACGGCAATATTCCGCACCGAAGTCCCAGCTGCCGCCGCGGAGCACACGACGTTCGCCGTCGGAGGGGCCTGCCGGATTCATCGCATCGCCTTCTTCGTAGTGTCCGTACCAGTCGGCACACCACTCCCACACGTTGCCGCTCATGTCGCAGATTCCCAACTCATTGGCTTTCAGATGCCCGACGGGGTTTATCATGCAGCCGCTGTTGAAGAAACACCATGCCACATGCGCTGCATTGTTGGAGCCGCTGTATTTGAAATTCTGCGATTTCTCGCCTCCCCGAGCCGCGTATTCCCATTCGGCTTCGGTGGGCAGACGGAACTTCTCGCCCGTCATGGCGTTGAGTTTTTCGATGAACTCCATCGCGTCGAACCAGCTGATTTTCTCAACGGGACAGGTGTCGTCGTTAATCATCGAGATCTCCGGCGGGTCGCTCACCATCACGGCACGCCACAACTCGCGCGTCACCTCATATCTACCTATATAATAATCACTCAGATAGACTTTATGCACAGGTTTCTCATCGTCCCCGGCATCACAGTCAATGTCGCCATTGGCACCCATCATGAATGTGCCGCCGTGAACAGCAACCATCTCAAAAGAGACATCGCCGACGGTAAAGGTTTTATTTTTAAATTCCGACTTATTCATATTCAATATTAAATCCATTTAACAAGCGACAGGTCCTGACGGTTAGGCAGCAACTCATTCTTCGGGAAGATCCTGAACGTGTAGTTAAACACACCAGCTTGATACACAGGCAGATTGATGTAATATCTCGCCCAGCCGTCGCCAGATTCCACGATTTCCATCTCATGTTTCAGACTGACCTTGTCGATGACATCATTGATTTTATCAGCGATGAGGATCTCCATCCCGACATCGCCTCTGTCAAGTCCGGGTGTTTTGAGTGTTATCTCCGCTATCATCTCATCGCCGAACGTCAGCGGACGCACATCCGGATCCGGCACCTTGATCGACTCGACCTCAATCTTGTCCCAATTTGCCATGACCTTCCGTTTCCACCCGACAATCTCGAACGCCTTCTGATAACGGTTCTCACGCATCCAATTGGTGCGCTCGATAAGCTTGTTGTAATATCTCTCGAAATAATCATCGAGCATACGTTTCATCGTGTAATTGGGGGCGATCTGCATCAGGTCGTTTTTCATGAACTGAATCCATTTCTCAGGTATATCTTCTTGATTACGATTGTAATACAGAGGAATTATCTCATTCTCGAAAGTGTTGTATATTGTCTCGGCATCGAGTTCATCCTGGTATTTCTGATCCTGATAGGTACGTTCCTCTTTCAATGCCCAGCCTGCGTCCTTGCGATAGCCTTCCGCCCACCAGCCGTCGAGGACGGAGAAGTTCAGCGTCCCGTTCATCGCGGCCTTCTCGCCTGAAGTGCCTGAAGCCTCCAGCGGGCGTGTCGGCGTGTTCATCCAGACATCGACACTTGAGGTCAAGAGCTTGCCGAGTTCCATGTCATAGTTATTGACAAACAATATCTTACCTGCAAATTCTTTTCTTCTCGCGACCTCAATGATATTCTTGATAAGCCCCTGCCCTGCCTTGTCGTTCGGATGCGCCTTGCCTGCGAACAGGAACAGCACCGGACGTTTCGGGTCGTTGACGATCTCTGCGAGACGGTCGAGGTTGGTGAAGAGCAGATGCGCACGTTTGTATGTCGCGAAACGACGGGCGAAGCCGACGATCAGAGCGTTCTCATTGAGGTTTTCGACAGTCTCGATGATGAGTCGCGGACTCTCCGAACGACGCTGCATGTCTTCCACAATCTTCACCTTCAGATATTCTATCAGATTGTGTTTCAGTTCTTTACGAATATCCCATATTTCCTTGGCTGATACATTTTGCATCTTCGACCACATCATTTCATCCGATTGTTTTGCGATATAATCCTCACCCATCACCTTTTTGTACAGACGCTGCCAGCGTTTGTCGGCCCATGTCGGGAGATGCACGCCGTTTGTCACATAGCCGATATGGTTTTCCTCGGCGAAATAGCCCGGCCACATCTGCTGGAACATCTCGCGGCTCACGCGTCCATGGATCTTGCTCACGCCGTTCACCTCCTGACTGAGGTTGGTGGCGAGCACACTCATCGAGAACTTCTCGTTCGGGTTGTTGCGGTACATCCTTCCGAGGTTCATGAACTGCTCCCACGTGATGTTTATTTTTCCCGCGAAATGAGGCAGATATGTCCTCATGAGATTCTCCTCGAATGCGTCATGTCCTGCCGGAACAGGTGTGTGTGTGGTAAACAGCGTTGATGTCCTGACGAGTTCCTTGGCGACTTCAAAATCAAGGTTGTGTTTAGTGACGTAGTTGCTGAGGCGTTCAAGTCCGCAGAAAGCGGCGTGGCCCTCGTTGCAATGGTAAATAGTCGGCTTCAGATTCAGCGCGTTGATGAGTCGGATGCCTCCGATGCCGAGGAACATCTCTTGTTTTATGCGCATCTCGCTGTCGCCGCCATAGAGCTGACCGGTGATGACGCGGTCTTCCGGCGAGTTCTGTTCTATATCAGTATCAAGCAGATAAAGGCTGATTCTACCCACGCTGACCTTCCATGCCTTTGCCACTACACTCCTTCCCGGAAAGGCGATACTCACCGTCACCCAGTTGCCTTCCTCGTCACGGACAGGGTCGAGAGGCAGCTGCGAGAACTTCTGCGGAAGGTATTGCGAGAGCTGTTCGCCCCAAACCGAAAGGTCCTGATTGAAATAGCCATAACGATATAACAGCCCGATTGCGAACAAGTTAGCATTGGAATCGGAGGCTTGTTTCAGGTAGTCGCCAGCCAAAATGCCGAGACCGCCGGAATAAATCTTCAGCGACTTCAACAGCCCGTACTCCATGCTGAAATACGCGATTTTATCTTCCGAAACCGGCTTGACAGACATATATCTCCGAAATTCGTCATAAACATTGTTAAGTTTATTGATGAAATCAGTGTTGTTTTCGAGGTCATCAATTTGTTTTTTGGTGAGATGACTCATCAAAGCGATCGGATTCTGCTCCAGATTCTCAAATGCCACAGGGTCAATGGATTCAAACAACTCAATGGCATCGACATTCCAGCACCACCAAAGATTATGAGCCAACTCATTGAGTTTCACCAACGATTCAGAATAAACCGGCTCCACGAGCATCTTCTTCCATGTCGGGGCATCCTGTTTCTTGTAGTTGAAATTACGCAACACCTCCGAATATTTCTTCGTCTGTTTGACATACGCACGTCCAGATAGCTTATCCAATGCGATGTCGTATGCCTTCAAGTAATTGGCTGCCAGTTGTTTCCAGCTGAATCTCAATGAGACGGCATACGCTTTTTCAGAAATCCTGCGTCTCTCGGCATCAGATTTCTCCGACATTTTCATAATGACATCAGCAATCTCACCGATGACTTTTTGCGAGTTCTGCTCATCGCGATGTATCACCGTAACAGATTCATTGTCAATCTTTTCACTCATGATAAACTGTCCAAATCCGGATATGTCTGTCGTCACGGTCGGGATAGCGTGTGCTATGCTTTCGAGCGGAGTGTAGCCCCAAGGCTCGTAGTATGACGGGAAAACGGTGAGGTCGAAGCCGTAGAGGAACTCGGTGTAAGGGATGTTTATCACACCGTCTTTACCGTTGAGGTATGCAGGGATAAACACTACTTTCACTTTGTCGGAGGCTTCGTTTTGCAAACCGTTTTCGCGCAAAGCGTTAAGCACGGCATCATATTGATAGTCAAATATATGATGTGTAGCCGGATAGTCAGTATGGCCGGTAATCTCGGTTTGTTTTTCAAGACGGCGTGTCAGATCTTTCGACGGTCCGGCGATGTTTCCCGGCACTGCTATGACGGCAACGATGTTTTTCTTGAGGTTACCATCTTTATTCAACTTGCCCAATGCCTTGATAAACAGGTCGATGCCTTTGTTATGAAACTCATATCGGCCGCTGTTCATAACGAACATAGCGTCACGAGGTGTCTCCACCCCGCTCAGCGTGTCGATGATTTCAAACACACGGGCACGGATCTTAGCCACGAGGTCATTATTTTTCTCTTGCAATTCATTTATTCCATTGATTGTCAGTACATCTGGCACACGCTGCAAGAACTGTCGGCACTCGTTGGCGGTGATTCCGCTGACCGTCGTAAAGACATCGGCGTTTTGTGCCGATTTCGACTCCATCGACTGCTGCGAGACGATGTTAAAACGGTTTGCCATTGTCTGCGGATTATACGTATCCAACTGATTATAAAGCGGCAAGCCGTTTCCGCTGATAGCTCTCCCAAGATATGTTGCGTGTGTCGTGAACACCGTGGCGATTTGCGGACAGTTCTCCTTGAGGTAAAGCACGCCGGCGCCCGTCATCCATTCATGGAACTGAGCCACGACATTGTCAGCGCGCACATTCCATTCGACGAAACTCTCTATGACTTTTCCGGCGGCGTAGCCGAAAATCACTGGCTCGATGTAATCCCACTGCCCGCGGATCGAGTCAAGCTGAAACTTCTCCCACAGATGTGCAAGTATCTCATTCTTAGAGGAATACAACGATGTATAGTCAACCAGGACAGCGAGCGGCTTGCACGGCAGCTTCCATCGTCCGACACGTACTTTCAGTCCGAGAGTGGCAGCGACTTTCTCACGCCATTCCGCGAAAAGCGATGTGTCTTCAACGAAATATAATGTCTCGTGAGCTTCTTTCACGACATCTGGTCCAATCGTAATATAATGATCACCAAACAGTTGCTTCATCTCGTCCGCCTTTGTGGAAATCACAGTGTATATTCCACCGACCATGTTGCAGACTTCCCAGCTGGTCTCAAATAAAAAATCAGGTGTTTTCAATTAAATTCTGTTTTTAAAATCAGTTAATATATTCATGTAGTTGATGTAAAAATCGTATGGTGTCCCACCGATGTGTTTCGTGCACATTCCGGCGAAGTTATCCGATGACTGCAAAGCGTTCCAGTCGCGCATAAGTTCCTCATCCTTAGTGGTTTTCACCTTTTTGAAATTGGAATACAACGTCGCTATCGCATCGTCCTGAAGATCGTTTCCCATCCATGTTGACATATCACGTTCCTCATCGCGGCAAGAGAGTGGTATCGGAGCGTCAAACACACCCATCGGCTGAAGCCTGTCGGCTAACTGATGTGGCTCAACGAACTGAAAATCAGTGTATTTAAGCACTGCCTCAGGCAGATATTCCATAAAGTCAAAGATACCTGTCGAAGCATCGACATTCGCGCCGAAAGTCTCATAATCGACAAAAATATTGACGACCTCTTCCTCATTCGGAATGGCATTGAGCATCTCCACGAAACTCTCAACGGTAAAATTCCCGTTCCTGAAGTTCAAAGCAATCTCATCACTCAGTTTCCAGTTGCGAAGCATGACCTTCATCTTCGGATTGAGTGCATTGACATACAGATAGTTAGGACTCTTCCACCCCAAGATATGCCTGGCACCTTCTGTAAGAATCAGGTCAAAGCCCATCTCCGAGACATCCTTGCCGATTTCATTGGAATAAATGAGTTCGGTGTTATGGAAAGTACGTGTCTTCACTCCGAACACATCTTTCATAAGTTTCTTATGTTCAGCGACTTGCATCTTGAAAGCATCTTTATCTACCATTGATGCTATCGAATGCGAATAAGTCTCGGCGAGCACCTCCACATTGCCTGTAGCGACAAGTTTCTGGAAGCTCTCAAGCGCCGCAGGAGCATATTGCTGCATCTGTTCAATGACAGTCCCCGAGAACGACAACGCGAACTTCAGTTTGTTGCCAAGCTTCTCCATCTTCTTCATAATCAACTGATTCATTGGGAGATAGCACAATTCCGACACACGTTGCATCGTTGTGCGGTTGGCATATTCGTCAAAATAAAAATGACGTTTTCCGATGTCGAAGAACCGGTAAGTGCGAAGTCGGTACGGCTGATGCACTTGGAAATAGAAGCATAGAGATCTCATATCTAATTTATATTGATTGCTTTTTCATAGACCGCCTTGATTTTCTTAGAGGCGTATTCCCATTTCAGGTTATCGACCTCTTCTTTTCCTTCATTTCTGAAGATGTCAGACACAGCCTTGTATTTGCAGATGCCGTAAATGGCGTCAGCGAGGCCGTTGATGTCCCAGAAATCCACTTTCAGTGCGTGTTGCACGACTTCGGAGACACCTGATTGTTTGGAGATGATGACCGGCACCTTAAGACGCATCGCCTCGAGCGGCACGATACCGAAAGGTTCTGATATTGAAGGCATTACAAAGACATCGCTCATCGCAAACATCTGATCGACGTCGTTGCCTTTCAGGAATCCGGTGAAATGGAAGTTGCTTCCGATCTTCAGCTGCGCCACGCGTTTGACCATTTTCTGGAGCATGTCGCCCGTCCCTGCCATGACGAAATGTATCGTCGGATCAACCTGAAGGATTTTGTATGCTGCTTCGACGAAATACTCAGGGCCTTTCTGGTAAGTGATTCGTCCGAGGAAGGTCACTACTTTGGATTTCAGGCCGCTGCGCTCGTACTCGTCAAGCGACTTGTCGCTCGGCTCGACGGCGTTGTGCACTGTTATGACCTTGTCCGGACTGATGCCGTATTTGTTTATCACGATGTTACGAGTCCAGTCGCTCACCGTGATGACAAGGTCGGCGGCTTCCATACCGCGTCTTTCTATTGCATAGACGTTGGTGTTGATATTTTCGCCAGAGCGGTCGAACTCAGTGGCGTGCATGTGGACCACGAGAGGCTTCCCCGTCGTCTCCTTGGCGGCGATGCCTGCGGAATACGTCAGCCAGTCGTGGGCGTGTATGACATCGAAGTCGTATTTTGTCGCCAACGACGAGCCGATCAGCGCATAACGTGCGACCTCTTCCATGAGGTTCGCGCCATATTTTCCGGAAAACTCATAACGCGGTGCCATCACCGAGCTGCGGAAATTGTCCGTAGCGTGACGGCTCTCCTCCACCATCGTGGTGAACTGCTCCGGCCCGACATACGGGATGATGTTCGAGCCGATCTCCATGTATTGCACTCTGTCCCAATAACTTCTGTCTTTCTCATTGTCGATATTGACAGTGACATCGCTGGCGTTGAGCAGCCGCACATTGGTCTGGTCTTCATCGCCGTGAGCTTTAGGAACGACGAAAAGCACTTCGACGCCATTCTTCGCGAGACCTTTGGTCATGCCGAAACATGCTGTCCCGAGGCCGCCTGTGATATGAGGCGGGAACTCCCATCCAAACATCAGTACTCTCATATCTTTACGTTTTTATCTTTCAGTGAATCAATAACATACTTCAAATACAGCAGTGCCGCCACGCTCGTTGACTGCGAGATACAGCCACGTGCCTCATGAGGCGGGTTGCCGTCATAAATCTCCGAGATGCTTCCGATGCCATTGACGAAGATCGCCTTTTCAAAGCCATCATACAAATCTTCGAGATAAGGCAGTGCCGCTTTTCCATAAATAGACAGGCAGGCATCCGCGTAAGGCATTATCAGCCAAGGGAATACAGTGCCGTTATGATACGCACGCTCGCGTTCGCGATGATTACCCAAGGTGATGCCACGGTATTCACGTTCCTCACGCGGTGAAAGTGAGCGCAACCCTCTGATTGTCAATAATTCAGAACGGGTGATGTCAAGGATTTTCTTCTTCAAGTCGTCTTTCATCGGCGAATATGGCATTGAGCTGGCAATCAACATATTGGGACGCACCATTGTATTTCTTTCATTTTCATTGACATAATCAAAGAAAACGTCATTTTGTTCATCGTAGAAAGTCGCCACAAACGATTTCTCGATTTTTGCTGCGACATCGCTCCACTCGGCAAGATGAGGATCTTTTTTGCCTGAGGCTTCGAGCGTTTCTACGCCGTATCTCAACGCATTATACCACAATGCATTAACTTCAATAGCGAACCCAGTCCTCGGTGTCCACGGCTTCCCGTCGCAGAACACGTTCATCCATGTCAGGGCGAGGTTCTCGTTTCCGGCGTAAAGCAGTCCGTTTTCACGCGCCTTCACGTTGAAATCGGTGCCATTGAGGAAACTGTCTATGATTTTCGTCATCACGTCACCGTATTCCTTCCAGATCGACTTTTTCGTCTTGCCGAGCATCGACTCATATTTCTGCATGTTGACGAAGAACCACAGCGGTGAATCGACGGCGGTGTAATAAAGGCTTTTCTGGTAATATTTATGTGGAAAGAAAGGTCCTTGCATCCTGTCGATGAAGTACTTGAGCATCTCCTTGAAGGTCTTCTCGTCGCCGTTTGCAAGGCAGATGCCAGGCAGAGAAAGGAAGGTGTCGCGGCTGCACGAGCCGAACCACGGGAAGCCGGCGAACATACGCGTGCCCTTCTCACCTTTTATAATAAACTGCTGCGCCGAATTTTGCAGGCAATGCTCGAAGCTGTTTCGCGGGATGCGGTGTTCTATCTGATTATCAAACTGTTTCTTGAAAAGAGCAGGATTTTTCTCCTCGATGCCAGCCGACACGACGATGCTGTCGCCTTTCTTCATCTGAACCTCAAAGAAGCCAGGGACATACAGGTCTTCAACGGCATCATATCCACGTTCAAACTCTCTGATATAAAACAAGTTACGATACCAATCAGGGCAATGGGTGTATTCATTCGCCTTTGAGATCTGGAAGCAGAGAGTGTCGTAATTCTCATACATCTGCCAGGCAGCTCCATTTTTGAGCGGAGTGTATTTTCTGTTTGCCGCATAATTCTCATGTGTGACCATGTGCACATTGCGAAAAGCGAGGAACGGCATGAGTCTCAATGTGATAGGTTGTGCCGCCGCAGTCAGCGTGTAACGTATCAGGATGCGCGGTTCATTCTCAGCGAATATGTATTCCTTGGTCAGGAACGAACTGCCGACGCGGTAAGTCAGCTTTGGGATTGGCTCGGCGGTGAACTCGCGCAGATATTTATGTCCTCGCGGTGCCACCGTGCCGTCCTTGTACTCGTGGACTCCGAGATGAAACTCCTCTTTGTTGGCGATAATCGTCTCATCAATCGACGACAGAAGCACATGATTGTTATTATCGAGTTTAGGCTGCGGCATCACCAAAAGCCCGTGGTATTTCCTTGTGTTACAACCAATTACGGTAGTATTATAGAAAGCTCCCGAGCGGTTCGACCTCAGGATTTCCTTGTTCATGGTAAACTCCAGATTGACCAGATGTTGCTTGTCGAATGATATGTATGCCATATTTCTCAGCGGATTAATTTTCAAAATTTTGACCTGCAAATATAAAAAGAAAAAGAGAAAATGAAAAGATTTTTTGAAAATTTAATTCGTTAAAAAATCATGCAGCGAGACAGTCATTCAAACAAATCATCGAGTGTCACAACCGACTGAACACGATTGGCGTACATGTTTTTCTTCAAGCCGTACGTCGTGACGATTACTGTCTGGATGGCCTTGCGCGTCTTGGTTTCGCGGCGGAACGCATCAATCTTATTCCTCAGAATCTCATCGAAATCTTTGTCAATAGTGTATTCATTGATTGAGAATTTCATTTCGCAGATGCTGATGACACGGTCGCGTCGGTCAATCAGAAGGTCAATTTGTGCGCCGCGTCCGGCAGCATCCTTTTCTATCTTTTCCCTTGAAAACCAAGAAGATACATCACATTGCACCCCGCTCACGCCAATGCTTTTCCTGATTTGTTCTATATGGCAAAGGCAGAGTTGCTCGAAAGTGTATCCCGCCCAGGCTCGACGTGACGGCAAGTCGATGCTGTTTGACCAAAAATGCGGTTCATGGCCGTAATTATCTTTCAGATAAGAGAAATAAAACATGCTGTAAAAATCAGAAAGCTGATATGTGATGTCACGTTTTTTGCTTCCAAAATAATTGTAAGCACGTATGAAACCATTGTCTGTCAGATTCTTGAGTATTTTTGAAAGATTTCCGTTATCATTCAGTTTGGTTTCTTTAATTATTTCATTACGAGTCAGCCCGATTTTCTTTTTCGACAGGGCTTCGACAACGGCGATGTGGTTATCGACCTGATTGAAAAGTGTGCTGTAGAGATGGTCGAACTCGTCCCACAGCAGGCCTTTTTCCTTGAAAAAAATATTGTCGATATTTTGCATGTAAGACCAGTGTGGATTAAGCTGTTTCAAATAATACGGGATGCCGCCCATTATCATGTAGCATTCGGCGATGTCGTAGCGGGTCCATTCGAAGCCGCGCGACACGAGATATTGCTCTGTTTCATTGAGTGTGAACGGCTTGATGAACATGCGGTATGAGCAACGGTTGAACAGGCCGCCTTTGTCGCCAAGCAGTTTGTTGGTGATCCATGATGTCGCGCTTCCGCAAACGATCAGGAGTATGCCGCCTTCCGCCGCGGCCCATCCATTCCAAAAAGCCTCAAAAGCCGGCACGAAGTCGGAATCAGGAGTGTCGAGCCAAGGCATCTCATCGATGAAAACTACTTTCTTGCCATCCGTGGTCATTGACTTCAGATGTTTTTTCAGAATGTCGAAAGCCTTGAACCAGTCGGTCGGTGTGTCTATATGGTCGCCGGTATAATCCTCCACCGCAGCGGCGAAACGTCCTAACTGGACATCGGCAGGTTGCTTGTATACGCCAGTCAGCTTGAAAGCGAAGCTGTTGCCAAAGAAACTGTTGACAAGGAATGTTTTCCCGACCCTTCGTCTTCCATATATTATAACCAATTCAGATTCAGCCGATTGCATTGACCGCTCAAGCAATTCAAACTCGTATTTTCTTCCGATGACAGTCTGTTCCATGATAAATTTTCCTTATTTTTCAGGCTGCAAAGATACGATTAATTTGTTAAATTTGTCGTTATCTCGAAAAAAAAGTGACATTCCGACACTTTTATATGTTAAAAAATGTCGGAATGTCGGTAAAATATTGAGATAACGACATTTTGTTTCCGTTGAGCGTGTCATGCCCCGTCTCTACCGCCGGACAACGACAGTTTGACAACCATATATAATCAAAACCTCGGATTACAATCCCTCGGCGTAACAGACGTAGAGACGGGGCATGCCCCGTCTCAAAACACCCGTCTCAAAACCGAAAAAAATTTTTTCCTGCTGCCACTTTTACGCATCCTCCGCCCGCCTGCACGTCTCGCGGGCTGACAAAGGTTAATCCTGTGGCGGGCAGACTGGCCGCACCGCGCAACCGCAGTACCGACTGCCGCGGCTGCTCAAGTAGAAAAAGCTCGAAACGAAGTACAAGTAGCGACCGCAGTTCGGATCGCTCGTACTGAGCGAACTCGACCAGTAGTAGCCGTAGGAACCCGCACCGTTGAGACTCGTACCACTGCGGTAGCCCGCAGCCGGGAGGAAGATGCTCTTGCCGTTAGGCCCTGTGACGCGGTAGCCGATCTTCCCGCCCTGTCCCGTCCACGTCCATGTGCAACTGCCACATAGTTCTTCCCATTCTTCTGTTGTCGGCATACGCCAGTCACCGCCCCAGTTCACGCTGACAGCATCGTCGCTCATTTCCAAAACTGTTTTGTTGTCAACGGTGCCGTACTTCGAGTTCGTGTTGTATTTCGTTTGTGTTCTCCAACTGCCACGGCACCACTTGTATGTATTCCATTTGTACTTGGTCTTTATCGTGGTCTCTCCCCATGCGTAATAATCGCCGTAGTCTTCGGGCCTGTTCGCGCCGACGTTGCATGTGGCCCACAGCGTGCCGCTCGGAAGACCGAGGTCAACGTACTCGTGGCCGGCAAGCGTGCCGGTTAAGGCACTACTCTTGTTTGTTTTGCCACCGCTCGCGCCTGCCACGACACCGCCCGTCGGCACGACCTGCTGCACCGGCATC
>JAKSMZ010000034.1 GCA_024400355.1 Bacteroidales bacterium | reverse complement strand
GTCCCGCAAGAACGTCAGTAATTCAGATTATATAAAATACGCGTTTCGTTGTTAACTCCATCAGTAACAACGACTTCGACTTTGTTCTTTCCTTTGCGGAAATGAGAGTCTATCTCATAGAAAAGCAAGTCGTTCTTGGCATCAAATTCGCCGATGACCCACTCGCCATTGACATAAACGTCGTATTTATTGATACCTGTTTCGATGTCTTTAATCTTTATTTTCAATGACTTAAGTTCAGACACACACGAATTATCCGTAAAATTCAACGCCATGACTTCAGGCGCGACAGTATCGGCGGCAAGAGCAAACTGTCCGAGACATCTCACTTTGGTTTCAACATTGCCTGCGACACGCTTTCCGCCTTGAGAAGAGAGCTTTCCCGTTTTGTCAACCAGTGCGATATAAAGTTTTTCAGAGTCTTTGAACTCCGGCGATGGAGCAATTGAAACCTTTATCGGTTTTTGTACCGGAATACATTCAGAACCAAGCACATACACGCATTCAGACGCATAATCGCCCCGCACGTCCTTTTTCTGTTGGGCACAGATATTCTCAAACTTGTAGAACGCCTTTTCAGGAATCTCGGCGGTAAAACCATCAAGCCTTATTGTCGTCCCAGACTTTCCATCAATGCCGTAACAGCTTTTACTGCAACTATTTACGCGATAATTCAGCAAAGGCTTTTCGCCGGCAAGAGTGAACTCCAAGTTTGAGGAATTGCCGCTGTTGTCAGTCAGCACAAACCGCATTTGCAGCACATCACCTTCATTGACAGTGACATAGCCTGTTCTCTCACCATAAAGGCTCAAAATGTTATATTCATCAATCTGCGTCCTGACGTAACGTTTGTTGTCCTTCACAAACTTCGCATAATCAATCAGACTGTTCACATAACGAGTTTCATCGTACGAATATTCATTAACATTTAAGCTGAACATCAATCTGTTAGCAGCATACAGTTCGATGCTTCTCACTCCGTATTTGTGATGAAGTCCGGCGGTTTGGTCGCAGTAAGAGATGCCGAAAGACACCGTGCCGTTGACTTTAATCTCGCCGCATTTGGGAGAATAGACGCCGTTTTCACATTTCAAAGAGAAAAACGAGACAGTGTCTTTTCCGCAAACCGATGACTTATCCGCAGGATACACCGCAAGTCCGTTGATTGTCGGGCAGGTCTTGTCGTCGATTTTCACGCCGAACAGAAAAGGGTCGATCGGATGCTGTGACAGAGCGTCACGGATTTCGTAGTGAAGATGCGGACCGCCCGAACCGCCGGTATTGCCACTGAAGCCAAGCAAATCGCCGCATCTGACAGAAATCTCACCTTTTTCGAGGAAGATGTTCTGTTTGAACGACTTGCTCTCATATTGCTTGTTTTTCACATAATCAGAGATGACATCATTAAATCCATTCAGATGTCCGTAAACAGTCATAAAACCGTCATAATGAGTGACATAGACAACTTTTCCATAGCCATACGGAGAAACGCCGATGCGACTCACATAGCCGTCGGACACAGCATAGACCTCCTTCCCTATCCCGCCGGTTTTTATATCAACGCCGGCATGAAAAGCGCTGGTGCGCAACTCGCCGAAAGTCGCGGACAATGAAATTGGAAATTTCACAGGCGACGGATATTGCGGATATTCACTGCTATTCTGACAAAGGCATGCATTTGTCATCAACAAAATGACTGTCAATAACTTATATCTCATTTTTCTCATTATTTTCTCTTTGCAAAAGTAACAAATCTTTCAAGATTAAAACACAATATTTTTCTAATTATTATGGCAAATGTCAAAACAAAATACTATCTTTGCACCCTGTTCATTATGGTTAATAATGAAATTACATAGGTGATTAACAACGAGTTACATACAAAATGAAAGAACGAATCATATTTATTGTAAATCCAATATCCGGTCATCACGACAAGTCGAAATTTCCGGCTATCGTCGAAAGCCTCATTGACAAGAATAAATACGATTACACAATTGCATTCACGGAATATGGCGGTCACGCCAAAGAGCTGACTGCCAATGCCATAGCCGATGGCTTTGATGACATTGCAGCCGTCGGCGGTGACGGCACCATCAACGAGGTCGCCACAACGATGATCGGTTCAGAGCAGACTTTCACCATTGTGCCATACGGTTCCGGCAACGGGCTTGCGCGGCACCTTCATCTGCCGCTGCGACCAGATAAAATCATAACAGAAATAATAAACAAAGGTATAAAGTCGAAAATCGACACGGCCAAAGTCAACGATGTGCCATACATCAGCATCGCCGGTGTCGGTTTCGATGCGCTCATCGCCGACTATTTCGCCAGGGATCCGAACCGCGGTTTCAGGACTTACGTCAAGTTCATCACAGAAGAATACCCGAGATTCAAGGAAAGCGACTACACGCTCATACTCGATGACAATGAGACTATAGACTGCAAAGCCATGTTCATCGCCTTCGCCAATTCAAACCAGTTCGGTTTCAACGCGAAAGTCTCGCCCCACGCATCACTCAACGACGGTCTGCTTGACGTCTGTATCTTCAAGAAGCCAAACCTGCTTGAAGTCGGATTTGTGGCTGAACGACTCATGACAAACAGAATCGACAAGACAAATTTCATCAGCATTCACAAAGCGAGCAAAATCAAGGTGATACGTAAGAAAGACGAGGTTGTCAACATTGACGGGGAGGCCGTCATGATGGACAAGGACATCACCGTTGAAGTCAACAAACTGAGTTTGAACATTATACTGCCAAATTACATTTAGACAAAAACAGAATCACAATGATAGAGAGGTATCTTGAGCTTTTGAAAAAAATCGGAATGAACTCAAACATTCCGGAAGACATTGCCTACGATTCGGCGCAGGCCATCGCGGTAATCACACTTTTCATCGTGTCATTCGCATTGTTTTTCCTTGGCAAATACCTGATTACCAAGGTTGTAGGCAGCATCATCAGGAAAAGCGACAACAAATACGACGACTATCTGCTCAACTATCATTTCGGGACGAGAATGGCTTTTCTCATTCCGATTTATATGATCAGAGCATGGATTGATGACACTGCGCCGGATTTCGTCACTTTTGACAATTTTATTCTGATACTGACGAAAGTCTTTGAAATCATCACGTACATAGGCATACTCATGTCGCTCGTTGACTCATTTCATGGGATGTACAACACAAAAGACGTCTCCAAGACCAGACCTATAAAAGGCGTCGTCCAGGTGATTAAAATCATACTCATCATCGCGTGCATCCTGCTTGTCATCGCTGCCTTCACACAGCGCGACATCAAGAGCATACTCCTCGGTCTCGGCACACTTTCCGCCATTCTGATGTTAGTGTTCAAAGACTCCATCCTCGGCTTTGTCGGCGGCATCCAACTGACAATCAACGATATGGTACGCATCGGCGACTGGATTGTCAAAGGCGACACAGACGGCACCGTCATCGACATCGGGCTTACTACCGTGAAAGTCCAGAACTGGGACAACACAATCTCCACCATTCCGACATATTCGCTCGTCACCGACCCCTTCACCAACTGGCGCGGGATGTCGGACTCCGGCGGACGACGCATAGCCCGCTCGATAATCATTGACGCCGACACCGTGAAATTCTGCACTCCTGAGATGCTCGAACGCTTCAGGAAATACCAGCTCGTCGAGAAATACATCACCGACACCGAAAACGAAATCACCAGATACAACAAAGAAAACGGCATCGACACGTCAAGCCTCGTGAACGGCAGGCGCCAGACCAACATCGGCATATTCAGAGCTTATCTCGTTGAATATCTGATGAATAATCCAAATGTCAACAAAGACATGACAGTCCTGGTCAGACAGCAAAGCCCAACAGAGACTGGCATCCCGATCCAGATTTACTGTTTCAGCAAGAACAAGAATTGGCTGCCTTACGAAAGCATACAGAGTGACATCTTCGACCACGTCTTCGCTGTCATTCCCGAATTTGACCTGAGAGTCTATCAAAAACCTTCAAGCTACTCCATCGAAAACGCGATGAACGAGTTGAAAGCCAAAAGAGATTAAGCGTTCAATTTCTCGATGAGTTCGTCGCGGTAACTCGACCCGACAGGTATCTTGTTGCCGGCGACAGTGATTGTCGTCTTGTCAATGTCCTCGATATAATCGAAAGAGACGATGTATGACTTATGCACCCTTGCAAACATGTCGCGTGGCAGCGTATCTTCAAGATTCTTAAGCGAATACAACGCTGTGATGCGTTTGGTCCTCGTATGGAAAGTGACGTATTCGTGCTGGCCTTCGATGAAAATCAAATCGCTGAAATTGACCTTATAAAGTTTGTAATCGGCTTTCACCATGATAAAATCATTGGAAGCGGCATGACTGACGACATTTTCTTTCGGCCTCGTGTCAATCGCCTTGTTTATCGCCTGAAGGAACCTCGGGAAATCGAAAGGCTTGAGGAGATAATCAACGACACCAAGCGAGAAAGCATCGACCGCATATTCCGAATAAGCCGTTGTCAGAATCACAGCAGGTTGATTTTCAATGGTTTTCAACAACTCAAGTCCGGTCAGCTCCGGCATTTGAATGTCAAGAAGCAGAATGTCAACCTCCTTGTTTTTCAAAACCTCCATAGTCCTGATGCCGTCGGAGCAACAATCCACAAGGTTCAGCGAATCGATTTTCTGGACATATTCCTGAAGAAGCTTGCGAGCCAAGAACTCGTCATCAGCGATTAAAACGTTATATTTCCTCATTTTATGGTAATTCTGACTGTATAAATATTGTCTTTGTCGTTTGTCTCAAATGTAAATCTGTCTTTATAATGCAATGATAATCTTTTCTTTACGTTCTGAAGTCCAATACCGCTGCTGTTCTTGTTGGAAGCAGAAACGGGAAGCGAATACATTTTCACCGAGTTGCGTGCGAGAAACTCAAGTCCGTTCTCATCCTGTCTGACTGAAAAGGCGATAAATCCATTCGGGTCATTCTCGATTCTTGAATATTTGAAGGCGTTCTCGACGATAGGCTGGAATATCATCGGCGGAAGCACGAAGCTCCAGTTTCTGACATCTTTTTCAAACGTGACATCGCGTTTCTCTTCAAGTTTCATCAGCTGAAAATCAACGTAGTTGTCGATGAATTTCATTTCTTTTTCAAGTGATATGGTGTCGGCCTGGCAGTCAACCATGACATAACGCAGCATCTCGGAAAGCTTCAGGACGCTTTCGGGGGCTTTCTCGTCTTTCGTGTAAACGAGAGAATAGATGTTATTCAACGCATTGAAAAGAAAATGAGGGTTTATCTGCGACTTCAGGTAACGCAGTTCCATGTCCAAGTTCTCAATCTTCAACTCGTCCGATTCGCGGAGCATCGCTTGTTCGTTGCGTTCGAGGTAAGTGATTGCAGTGATTGACACAACGCAAGTGTAAATCAACACCCTTATTATGAACGGCACTGTCCAGTCGATGTCAACATCCGGCTTTGGTATTCCTGGCATCAGATACCGGATGATGTCAGACATCTGCATCTGCATCTGCATGAACAATGCGGCAAACCCGATGACCATGACGACATTCAACACAAAAAACAAGAACCTCTTGCCTTTTTTCAGGACAAACCTCACGAGCAGCCTGCCTTCGATGAGGCTGACCACAATCATTGATAACGTGACGATTACAGAATGAAAAAGCGCAAATCCATATCCATTGTGCATGAATGAGATATAGAAGAAAAGCAGCACCGCCGTCCAGCTTATCACGAAGCGGTGACTTTCAAAAGCTTTTGATAATATTTTACCCAACTTTCCCATTTGCGTGCAAAGATATGTTAATAAGGTAAAACCAATTTATTTTTTCAACAAAAGTGAAATATTCCTCAATAAAACAAGCTTTATTTCTTGTCCCAGAAAGCCGGTGAGAACAGCAGGAGAACCGTGAAAATCTCAAGACGGCCGACGAGCATGAGGAACGACATCTCCCATTTCGCAAGCACTGTGAGTCCGGAGAACGATGCTGCCGGTCCGGTGCTGCCCACGCCAGGCCCCATGTTGCTTAGCGAGGTGATAGTGTTGAAAACGCTTTCCTCGAATGAGCAGCCGCTTATGTCGAGTATCACGATGCTCACCACGCAAAGTATGATATAATAGAACAGGAAATTCAAAGTGCGCAGAAGAATGTCGTTCGACACCACCTCTTTGGAGACTCTCACCGTGAACACGGCGCTCGGATGCAGCATCTGCTTGATTGTGTTATTGATAGACTTGAAACAGATCATCTCGCGGATGACTTTTATTCCTCCTGAAGTTGATCCCGCGCATGAGCCGCTCACCATCATCAGCAAGGTGGGGACCAAGAACAGGCCGCCCCAAATGGTATAGTCGAAGCACGAGCCTTGGTAGCCCGTCGAAGTTATTATCGAAGAGACGTGGAACAGGGCGGTACGGAACCTTGACTCAAAATCCGGCTGGGGATAGGCTGACACATCAGTGTTGACGGTATCGACCATAGGCGCCACATAGAAGAGTCCGGCTATGATGATGACAGAAATCATCACGATTCCGAGAAACCAGTGAAGCTCCTCATTCTTGGCAAACAGTCTGACATCGCCACGTATCAGGAAATAATAAAGCGAAAAATTGACTCCCGACATCAGCATGAAGAGCGAGCATATATATTCAAGGTATGACGAGTTATAGTATCCGATGCTCGCCTGATGTGTGCTGAAGCCGCCGCTCGCCACGGTTGTAAACGCGTGACATACAGAGTCGTACAGCGACATCGGCCCTGCCCAATAGGCCAGCACGCAGATAATAGTGAAACCGATGTATATAATCCACAGGCGGCGTGCCGTCACCGACATCTTCGGATGAAGCTTCTGGACACCGAGACCAGAGGCCTCCGCCGAGAACAGCATCGTACGGTTGGAGTTCTTGTTGATTGCAGGAATGATGGCGAGGAAGAGGACGATGATGCCCAAGCCGCCAAGCCATTGTATTATGCTTCGCCAGAACAGGATTCCATGAGGCAGCTCATCGATGTTATCCAATATGGTAGAGCCTGTCGTAGTGAACCCCGACATTGACTCGAAGAACGCATCTGTAACATTGTCAATGGTTTTAGTAAACAGGAACGGCAACATCCCGAACAGTGCGAACAGCACCCATGTCACTGTGACGATGATGAACGAGTCTTTCATCGTCAGCGTGCCGACGGTCTCGGAGGCGCGTCCCCTACCCGATTTCTCGCGTCCGGCCGACAGGAGGATGAACCCGAAAATGGCAGTGATGATTGTCGAGAAAAACAAAGAAACCACGTCTTTCTCATCATTATTGACATTGTAATGCAAGGCGACGAATGAAGCTACAAGCATGAAAAATGCTTCAAAAAGAATGAAGACACCATAGATCTTGGCTTTCATGCCTATAACTTTAGCTTTCATCGTTGCAGATTATTTCGTTTTTAATGCGCGGCAAAAATAAACATTTTTTTTGATGTGAGAGACAAAATTAAAATGTCATTTCATTGATATAAGAAATTGATTTATTGATACAACAAAATTTGTTGTTGAATTGTTAATAATGTCATGCAATTATAACCTAATTTTTGTTACTTTTGCACGCTTAAAAAAGTCTGAAAACAAACAAATAAAAATAAAGCGAAATGTACAAAAGAAGAAGATTTCTAACAACGGCGTTATGTTCGGTCCTGCTGATGGCGGGACTTGCAGCAAATGCCCAGCAGGTGCAGGACTCCGTCATCATCAGCCTTGATGAAGCGATCCAGATTGCGTTGGACGAGAGCACGACCATCAAGATTGCAGACATCAACATCACGAAAGCCGGTTACGCCAAGAAAGGCTCATACGCGGCACTTTACCCGAATGTCAGCGCAAGCGGAAGTTACCAGCGCACCTTGAAGAAACAGGTCATGGCAATGGACTTTCAGGGGCAGTCGATGGAGATTGCAGTCGGAAAATGGAACAACGTCAACGCTGGTGTCAGCGCCTCACTGCCGCTGATCAACGCGCAGCTGTGGGAAAGCCTGAAGCTCTCCGCTCTCAACGTTGAGCTGGCCGTCGAACAGGCACGCTCTTCCAAGGTGTCGATGGTCTCACAGGTCAAGCAGTCGTTCTACGGCGTCCTGATAGCACAGTACATATATGAAGTTTACAAACAGGTTTACGACAACGCGGCAACAAACTACGCCCAGATCGAGAAGAAATACAACACCGGCAAGGTGTCGGAATACGAATACCTCAGGGCCAAGGTCAACGTCAAGAACGCAGAGCCTAACGTTTACAGCGCGTTGGCTTCCATCGACTTAGCCATCTGGCAGCTCAAGGCCGTGATGGGACTCGACCTCAACACCAAAATAGGCGTCAGCGGCGACATGGACGCATTCGAGCAGGAGATGTTAACGTTCAACACCAACGACACCGTCAACCTCGAGAACAACTCCACGCTCATCCAGTTCGGACTTCAGGAAAAACAGATTGAAAGCACCATCAGAATGACCAAGCGCCAATACATCCCGTCATTAGCAGCGTCATTCTCATACAGTTACATGGCTATGGGCGATGACTTCAACATGAAGTGGAACCCGTATTCGGTCGTCGGTGTGACACTCAGCATCCCGATTTTCGACGGACTCAGCAAACACTACAACATCCGCCAGAACCAAGCCACAAAAGACGTCATCAGGATGAACATGGAAGACACCGAACGCCAGCTCAGGATAGCTCACAAAGGCTACATGAACCAGATTGCAACATACATCGAGAACTACCATGCAGCTGAATCGACACTCGAGATGGCACAGAAAAGCTACGACATCGCAGCCAAGATGTACGAACTCGGCAAGGCGACACTCACCGAGCTGAACGACGCACAGCTTGCACTCGTGCAGTCACAACTCACGATGAGCCAGGCAGTTTATAATTTCAAAGTCGCTGTTGCGAAACTCGAAGAACTGCAAGGAACCTATTAGTATAAAGTTATAAAGTTTGAAATTTGAAAAGTATTGATTGAAAAGAAAGATAAACAGAAATAAGATGAAAGCATTTAACACATTATTGATTGGCGCGGCTGTGGTTATGATGACAGCCTGCGGACAGAAGTCGGATACCAACACACAGGTTGCAGCAGCCGAAAACCCGAAAGTCACAGTTGAAAAGGTGAACGCCGAATACGTCTCACAACTTTCCGTTTACCCGACGACGATTCAGGCCGACATCGTAAACAACATCGCACCTCAGAGCGCGGCACGTATCAGCAAGATTTACGTTGAGGTCGGCGACCACGTCAGAGCCGGACAGACACTGGCACTTATGGATGCCATCAACCTCGACAAGGCACGTCTCCAGATGATCAACGACTCATTGGAATACGGCCGTATCAAGGAACTCTATGAAATCGGAGCGACATCGCAGTCAGACTTCGAAGCCATCAGCCTGAGATACGATGTGACACGCAAGACATACATCAACCTCTTGGACAACACCGTTCTGAAGAGTCCTGTCGCGGGTATCGTGACAGCGAGAAACTACGATGAAGGCGACATGTACGCCATGGCGATGCCTTTGTTTGTAGTACAGGACATCACGCCAGTCAAACTCATCATCAACGTGTCGGAAAGCAAGTTTGCCCAGATAAAGAAAGGCATGGAAGTTGACATCACCACCGAGGCTTTCGGCGAGCAGGTCTTCAAGGGCGTCGTTGACCTCATCCACCCGACCATTGACGCAAAGACACACACCTTCCCCGTTGAAATCAAGTTTGAGAACAACGACGAGGTGTTGCGTCCCGGCATGTTCGCCCGCGTGACCGTCAACTACGGCGACAACTTCCACACCGTCATCCCGGACAGAGCCGTCTTGAAGCAGGTCGGTTCAGGCGAACAGTACGTTTATATCCTCAACGCCGACGGCACCGTCTCATTCAGCACGGTCGTTCTCGGCCGCAGGATGGGCGACAGATACGAAGTCATCAGCGGCGTTGACGACGGCGCGACTGTCGTTACGACAGGACAGACACGACTCAGAAACGGCGTGAACGTTGATGTCGTCAAATAGTTAAAAGATTAAAGAGAAAAGTTAAAAGAGGAAAGAGATATGAGTTTATACAGATCATCGGTAAATCACCCTGTGACGGTATCGTTGATATTCGTGACGATAGCCATCCTCGGTCTGTTCGCGCTGAGCAAGCTGTCCATCAACTTGTTCCCAGACATGGGCACCAACGCCATCATGGTCATGACATCATATTCCGGCGCGAGCGCGGAAGACATCGAGACCAACATCACCAAGACGTTGGAGAACACCCTCAACGGAGTCAGCGACCTGAAGCACCTCTCGTCGTCATCGAAAGAGAACGTCTCCGTCATCACACTGGAATTCAACTATGGCATTGATATTGAAGCCGCCACTAACAACGTCCGCGACAAGCTCGACATGGTGCGGCAATACCTGCCTGACGGGGCAGGCAACCCGACCATCTTCAAGTTCAGCATGGAAGACATGCCTATCATGCTTCTTTCAGCCACCGCGAACGAGAGTTTGAGCGGCCTCGACAAGATCCTCGACGACAAGCTCGCCACGCCGTTGGCGCGTGTGTCGGGTGTCGGCACGGTCTCCATCTCAGGCGCCCCGAAACGTGAGATCCAGGTCTTCGTTGACCCGAACAAACTCGAAGCCTACGGACTCACCATCGAACAGATCTCTTCGGCGTTGGCATCGGAAAACAGGAACACCCCCGCCGGCAACATCGACATAGGCTCCAACACCTACGCCGTACGCGTGGAAAAAGAGTTCAAGTCGGCCAACGAGATGCTTGACGTCGTAGTCGGCTCTTTCAACGGTGCAACGATATATCTCCGGGACATCGCAAGAGTGAACGACGGCGAGATGGAACGACTTCAGAAAGTGTATTCAAACGGCGTTCAAGGCGCCATGATCACCATCCAGAAACAGACTGACGCCAACTCGGTGAAAGTCTCGAAAGGAGTACTCAAAGAACTCGAAAAGATTAAGAAGACACTGCCGTCTGACATCAAGATCAACATCATCACCGACAGTTCAGACAACATCATCAACACTATCAACTCGTTGAAAGACACGATTTTCATCACGTTCTTCCTCGTCATGCTCGTGGTGTTCATCTTCCTTGGCCGGTGGAGGGCCACTATCATCATCGTCCTTTCCATCCCGATCTCACTCGTCGCGTCAGTGGTTTATCTCTTTGCGACCGGCAACACCTTGAACATCATCTCAATGAGTGCACTCACCATTGCAATAGGCATGGTTGTTGACGATGCCATCGTGGTTTTGGAGAACATCACCTCGCACATCGACCGAGGGGCAAAGCCGAAGGAGGCCGCCGTCCACGCGACGCAGGAGGTGTCAATCTCCGTCATCGCATCAACACTCACCATGCTCGCGGTGTTCCTGCCTCTCACAATGATTTCGGGCACCATGGGTGTGTTCTTCAACCAGCTCGGATGGATTGTCAGTATCATCATGATCGTCTCAACATCAGCGGCGTTGACATTGGTTCCGATGATGTGTTCAAGATGGCTGAAGCAGAACCCGAGAAGCCACGCATGGCACAAAATTGTCTTCACACCTATCAACAAAGGTCTCGACGCATTGAGCCGCGGCTATGGCCGTCTCATCAACTGGTCGGTTACGCACCGCGCGTTGGTCCTCATCATCGCTGTTGTGGTATTCGTCGCGACATTGATGCTGACAGTACCCGGCATGAAGATGAGTTACATGCCAAGTTCAGATATGGGCCGTTTGCAGGTTAGCATCGAGCTTCCGGTCGGAACGCAGGAAGACATCACAGGACAGCTCGGCGCAGAGCTTTCGGAGAAATACATGGAGATGTTCCCTGAGATTCAGGTCATGAACTACCGTTACGGTGTCGCCGACGAAGAAAACGCCTTCGCATCGATGCAGAGCAACGGCACCCACATCCTTGCCATGAACATCAACCTCGGCAGTAAGATGACACGTGAGAGAAGCACACAGGAGATTGCCGAGATAATCCGTAAAGACCTCAAGGGCAACGCTTTGATTAAGAAATACAACGTATCGGAAGGCATGGGCATGGGTTCAACGGCAAGCGTGAAGCTCGACATCTACGGCTACGACTTCACCACATCCGACAGAATCGCCAACGACCTCGTCGCGCAGCTCAATGACAGGCCAGAGGTCTCACAGGTGCTCATCAGCCGTGACGACTACTCGCCGGAATATCACATCGACTTCGACCGCGAGAAGCTGAGACTCAACGGCATAGACCTCACCACCGCCTCGCAGTACGTGAGGAACCGCATCAACGGCTCCATCATGAGTTTCTTCCGCCAGGACGGTGACGAATATAACATCCGCGTGCGTTACGCCCCAGAGTTCCGTCAGAGCACAGAAGACATTGAGAACATTGTGCTTTACGGCTCGGCTGGACAGGCCATCAAACTCAGCGAGGTTGCCCACATCGTCGAAGGCCAGACACCTCCAACCATCACGAGGAAAGACCGTGAACGTATCGTTACCATCACGGCAATCGTGGCGAAAGGCTACGCCCTGAGCGATGCCGTCGCCGTCTCACAGCAGTGCATCGAGGCGACCGACATACCTGCGGAGTTCCTGGTCAACATCGCGGGTGACTACGAAAACCAGCAGGAAGCATTCTCAGACCTGTTCATGCTCCTCATCCTCATCGTCATCCTTGTCTATGTCGTGATGGCTTCACAGTTCGAGTCACTGCTCGACCCGTTCGTCATCATGTTCT
Organism: Bacteroidales bacterium; assembly: GCA_024400355.1. Classification (GTDB taxonomy): domain Bacteria; phylum Bacteroidota; class Bacteroidia; order Bacteroidales; family F082; genus Limimorpha. Next base: position 1 of record JAKSMZ010000034.1, on the reverse strand, counting down.
C
>JAKSMZ010000033.1 GCA_024400355.1 Bacteroidales bacterium | reverse complement strand
TTCTCCTCGATTTTCTTAATCAGGACACTGAGGTTTTCGACTGTCTTGTTGACATTGATGTAGAGTGAGTCGTCGCTCAGCAGCAGTCCCGCCGAGCCTTCGCCGTTTCTCAGGTTCGTCGTGATGACATTGAGGTTATCGACCGTCGTCTTCAGCGACTCAACGATCTGATTGTATTTGATTTGCGCCAGCGAGTCGCTCACCGCCGAGAAGTTACCGGCGATGTTGTCGAGGTTATCGACGATGGCCGGGATTTTGTCTTTCTCCGCATCGATGACGTTCTGTATGTCGGTGGTGATGTCTTTCAGGTTATTGATGGAAGCCGAGAGGTCGCTGACGCCTGTCTTCACCTCGGCCTGCATCTTGTCGTCGAACACCGAATTGATGCTAACCACAAGAGTATCAATGGACATCACTAATGTCTCGATTTTATCCTTGAGTGGCATGAGTTTCGTGGCGAGCATATCGGTGAGGCCTTCCTCGCTGCCGGAGGCGAGGGTGTCGCCGAGCTGGGCGTCGAGCTTCGAGTCGCCGAGCACGAGTTTTATGGAGTTGGAGCCAAGAAGGTCGTGTGTGATGTACGCCACCGTGTTTTTCGGGATGCGTGCGTCCTTGCTCGCGGTGAACTTCACGATGATGGTGCCGTCGTTCTTAGGGTTGAAAAACAGCTCTTCGACCTGTCCGACGAGCATCCCGTTGATCAGCACCTTGTTCGCCGGAGCGAGTTCGTTAACATCGTGATAGACAGCATAATAATACGGATATTCCTTCAGCATTGACTTGCCTTTCAGGAAATTGTAGCCCCATACAAACAGCACGATGGCCATCACAAACGACAGCCCGACGATGACAGATTTTCTTTTGTTATCCATAGATCATTTTCTTTTTCCGTTTTCAAATCTCACGACGAAAGCGCCTTCATAGCCTTTCGCCACGACTTCTTTTCTGTAGTTTTCCGCTTCCTCCTGTTTCAGGAAACAGCCGGCAGTATATTTGAACACGCCGTTATGTTCGTAATAATCAACGTTTTTCAGGTTTTTATAAGTTGAAGAAGGATTTTCGACCTTTCTGTTTCGTGTTGTAAACTGCACTTTATACACCACACCAACGTCGGGGTTTATTTTTTGTTCACCGGTAGGTTCGGCAGTTGCTTCCGGTGCGGCGACGGCTTCTTTTTCGTAGTCCGTTTTATATTTCCTGAAAGCGTTGAAGATAGACGAGGCGAGTTTTTTCTGTCCGTCGTCGCTCATCATGAAAGCCTCTTCCGTCGGGTTGGAGATGAAGCCGAGTTCAACGAGAACCGATGGCATCGCCGTTTTGTAAAGCACCATGAAGCCTGCCTGCTGCACGCCTCTGTCGCCTCTTTTTGCGTTTCCAACTAATTCATTCTGAACGAGTTCAGCGAAGCGCAGTGACTCCTCCTTATATTCACTCTGGATGTAGCTCATCGCGATGTACGTCTCGGTGCTGTTTGGGTCAAAGCCGCCGTAATGCTCGTCGGCGTTCTCCTCGTAGAGGATTGAAGCATTCTCTTTTTTCGCGACGTTGAGGTTTGCCGCGTCACGGTGCTGTCCCATCACGAAAGTCTCCGCCCCGTGGGTCTTCGGCGCATTGGCGATTGAGTTGCAATGAATTGAGATGAAGAGGTCGGCGTTGTTGCGGTTGGCGACGTTGGCGCGGGCGTACAGGTCAACGGAGGAGTCCTTCATGCGGGTGTAATAAACCTTGACGTCTGGATAGGCGTTTTTGATATATTCGCCGGTTTTCAACGCCACTTTCAACGTGATATCTTTCTCTTTCGACTTCAAGCCCACGGCCCCACAGTCCTTTCCGCCATGACCCGCATCAATGACCACAGTCTTGATTTTCCCCGTTTGTGCCTGAATATCAGGCATTACGCGAAAAATACCACACAATATTATAAAAAATAATAATTTATAGCGCATAAAAACGTATCTTTGCAAACTGAAATATTTCACAAAATTAGACAAAAAAACTTGTATAGAGCATATACACATAACATTTTTATTGTTTTTTTCTTCTGCCTTTTGTTCGCCACGATGGAAGGCAGGAGTCAGGATTCTATACAAAGCATTGTCAATCAGAGTGATACGACATCATTTTTTACAGTAGTGGCTGACAACGACACCATTGCCGTTGCCGACACCACGACAGCAGTTGAGAAGAAATCGGCGATAGAGTTTCAGATTGACAGGTCATGCAACGACTCCACGATACAGGATTTCAAGGGGAAGAAGATTTACTATTACGGTGGAGCGAAAGTGGTGTATGACGACATCACCATTGAGGCCGACTGCATCATCTTCGACTTCGAGGAGCACACGGTATATGCGAAAGGGATGCCCGACTCGGTGGGCAGGCTGCAGGGCAAGCCGGTCTTCACCCAGGACAAAAGCAAATATTTCTCTGATGAGATGACATTCAATTTCGACACGAAGAAAGGCATCATCACCAAGGTTTTCACTGAGGAGTCGCAGGGATACATACACGGCAACAAGGTGAAGAAGATGGACGACGGCACCATCAACATCCGCACAGGCTCTTTCACGACATGCAGCAACCGCGAGCACCCGCATTTCGAGTTCCAGTTCAAGAAGGCGAGGGTGATACCCGATGATAAGATCGTGGCGAAGTGGGCGTATGTCAAGATTGAAGAGACGCCGATGCCCCTTGCAGTGCCTTTCGCATTGATACCCAACTCAAAAGGACAGAAGTCGGGAGTCATAATACCCTCGTTCGGCGAGTCGGCAAACCGCGGTTTCTACTTTGAGAACCTCGGTTACTACTGGGCTATCAATGATTACATGGACCTTGAGGTGTTGGGCGACATCTACACCCGCGGAAGCTGGGCGGTTAAGCCTACGTTCAGGTACAACAGACGCTATAAATTCAACGGGTCGCTGTCGGGAAGCTATGCCATCAACAAAATCGGCACCGAAGGCTCCGCCGACTACTCTAAAAGCACCGACTTCAAGATCAGATGGCTGCATAAGCAAGACCCCAAGGCGAGACCCAAGTCATCGTTCTCAGCCGACGTCTATATCGTGAGTTCCAACTACAACAAATACAACGCCATCTCGACAAACGAGCAGTTGAGCAACACATTCCAGTCGAGTGTCGCATATCAGACGTCGTTCGCCAACGACATGTTGCACTTCACCGCCAACGCGAGTCACAGCCAGAACACGCTGACGCACATCATGACGATGACGCTGCCGGAGATCGCATTGACGATGAACCGCATCAATCCGTTCAAGAAACTCGGCAAGGCCGGAAAGAAACACTGGTATCAGGACATCAACATCAACTACTCCCTGAACGCCAAAAACACCATCAGCCTGCCCGACTCCATCATGTTCAAGAACGACTGGTACCGTAAGATGCAGAACGGAATACAGCACCGCGCACCCATCAACATACCGGTGAAACTGTTCAAATACCTGTCGTGGACGACATCCGTCAACCTCACTGACAGGATGTATTTCCAGCGCATCAACAGAGACTGGGTGACCGACACCACGCTCTCCGCCGGAGGCAGGACGGTGACCGACACCATCTACGGCTTCAACAACTCGTTCTCATTCGACGTGTCGAGCAGCTTCAGCACCAAGATATACGGGATGCTGAAGTTCCGCCGCGGACCCATCAGAGCCGTCAGACATGTCCTCACCCCGTCGGTCGGCTTCAGCTACACCCCCGACTTCAGCACCGACTTCTGGAACAGCTACGGACGTTACATCGACGGAAACTATATCGAGAAGGTTTACAGCCATTACGAAGGCAGCATTTACGGCTCGCCACCGTCGGCAAAATCAGGACGCATCAACTTCAGCTTGGGCAACAACCTGGAAATCAAGGTGCCGTCAAGAAAAGACACCGTCACGGGAATGAAGAAGATAGCACTCCTCGAGAGCTTCTCCATCTCAGGCAGCTACGACCTGGCCAAAGACTCGCTGAACTTCTCCATGCTGTCGATGAGCGGCCGGACGACACTGTTCAAGACCGTCTCACTACAGTTCTCCGGAAGCTGGGACCCGTACGCACTCAACGCCGAAGGCACCCGTAACATCAACAAATTCGAATGGGACGTCAACCGCCGTCTATTCAGAAAGAAAAGCACCAACTGGAACCTGAGCGCAAGCTACTCGCTGAACAGCGACACCTTCAAGAAGAAAGACGGCAAGAAAAAGAACGACAAGCCTAAAGAATCGCCCAATGCGTCGGAACAGGAAATGGTTGACATCGTCAACAACCCTGACGGCTACGTCGATTGGTCAACGCAATGGTCGCTGTCGCTCAGCTATAACCTCAGCATCACCAACACGCCGACGTACATCAACTACGTGACGAAAGACTTCCGGAGAACGGTTCAGACACTGAGCCTCAGAGGTGAAATCAACCTCTCGCCGAAATGGAAGTTCTCCGCGCAGACAGGTTACGACTTCGAGCAGAAGAAACTGTCATACACCTCGCTGACAATCTACCGTGACCTTCACTGCTGGGAAATGCGGTTCAACGTCATCCCTTACGGGACATACAAATCGTGGAATTTTCAGATCAACGTAAAGGCATCGGCCCTGCAGGATCTGAAATTGACAAAGAAAAAGGATTACAGGGATAACTATTAGGTGCTTAGGAGGTTAGGTGATTAGGAAATTAGGAATATAGGAGAACCGCGCAGCGGTTCCACATCCATAGGGAAATGTCAAACGTTAAAATATAAAAAAATGAAGAAAGCTATCGCAACAAAAAATGCCCCAGGGGCAATCGGACCTTACAGTCAGGCCATCGCAGCTAACGGAATGTTGTTCATCTCAGGCCAGCTCCCAATCGACCCGGCAACAGGCGCATTTCCGGAAGGCGGAATCACAGAACAGACCGAACAATGCATGAAAAACCTCCAGGCCATCCTCACCGAGGCAGGCTGCACCTTCGACAATGTCGTCAAATCAACATGCCTCCTCAGCGACATGGCAAACTTCGGAGCAATGAACGCCGTCTATGGCAAGTATTTCTCAGGCGACTGCCCGGCACGCGCAGCATTCGCCGTCAAACAGCTCCCTAAAGATGCCCTCATCGAAATAGAAATGATTGCGGCATTGTAAAATTAGTAATTATGAATTTAACAACTTATTGAGTATGAGAAAGTTATCACTAATATTGCTGATGCTGCTCGCAGTCATCACGACGTTTTCTTCCTGCAAGAAAGACAAGGAAAAAATAGACAAGGGACTGATTGTCGGGAAATGGCAGTCAACGGCTGGAAACTATTTCGAGGTTTACTACTCCAACGGAACCGGCAAGATGTGGGACGAAGACGACGATGTCTATGAAGACGAAGCCGACACCTTCAACTGGGAGTTCGATGGCAACAACGACACCAAATTCACCCAGACCATCCACTTCCACTCCGGCGCGGCAGACCTCCCGCAGTATTGCAACATCGTGACACTTGACGAGTCATCATTTGTTTACAACAACAGTGGCTGGCGCCGTACAGAAAACCTGAAACGCGTTAAGTAACAATCTGATACATGAAAGAGACGGTGACAATGCCGTCTCTTTATAACATTTAAATGAAGGATAAAATGAAAAAACCTCTGAAAATATCACTTATCAGCCTCGGATCATTATTAGGCTTGATAATCATTGTCTTAGCCATCGTCTTCGGCATAATACTCACACCGAAACGCGCGACGGCTCTCGTGAACAAATACGCGAAAGAGTTCATCACCTGCGACTATGAAATCGGCAAGGTTGACATCACTCTGTTCAAGACATTCCCCGATGTCGGAGTGGAAATCGAGAACCTCACACTCATCAACAAAGCAGAAGGCTGCCCCAACGACACGCTCGCAGCTATCGGTGACTGTGTCATTTCATTGAATGTCAGAGAGTTGCTTCGCCACAACAACATCGTTGTCAATACGGCAAGCCTCAGAAAAGGAACTGTCAACGCTTTCTTCGACAAAGACGGGAACAACAATTTCGACATCTTCGTGAGTTCGGAAACCGAAGAAAAACCTGAAGAAGAAACTGATGAAACCGACGATTCCGCTTCATATATCATTGACTTGAAATCGTTGATTCTCAATAATATAAACCTCTCATACACCGACTTGGCATCAAACACCGAAGCAGTTTGCAAGGGCTTTGACCTCAACCTCAAAGGAAACCTCAACGAAGATAACATAAAAGGTAATATCTCGCTGAATATCAATGATTTATCAGCAAGCATCGCCGATGACTCCACCTCCATGAACGGTGTCATCGAAAACTTTGAGATGAACAGCAGACTCGATTACTCAAGCGAGAACATCGCCGGAACACCTTCCGTCAGACTCGGCAACACGAGGTTCGAGATGGCAGGCAACACGGCCCTCGCCGCCAACTTCAGTGACTTCGAACTCGCGACAAACTGCGTCATGCACAATCTTGACGACGCGACACTTGAGGCCACATCACTGAAAATCAACAATATAACAATGGAACTTAATGGCGAGAAATACTTGGACAGCATCAACGTCGGATTAGAGTCGCTGCCGGCACTCAAAGTGAATCTGAGCAGAAAAGAATCATCATTTGAAAAAATATCTCTGATTATCAACGATATAATCATCAACCTCGCCGGAAATGTCGCTATGAACGATGATGACATCAACATGAATCTTAACGTTGAGACAAACACATTGGAAGTCGGCAACACGATAAAACTGATTCCCGCGTCAATACTCGGAGACGCTCTCGACGGCATCAGCGTTGATGGCAAACTCAAGCTAAACGCCGATGTATCAGGCGTTTACAACGACGAGACAATGCCTTTGGTCGTCGCTGACGTGAATTTCAACGAAGGTTATCTGAACATGCCGAAGACACTGCCATACGCTGTCACAGGCATCAGCACATCCGTCAAAGCCGATGTAAATCTGAACGACAAAACGGATGTCACGATCAGCTCGCTGGACGCAAGGATGAACAACAGCAAGGTGAACGCAAGCGGAACGGTGAAGGACGTCACCGGCAAACAACGTTGCGATGTCAATGTCAGAGCCGACGTGAAATCGGACGACATCAAGCCGTTCCTGCCCGACGACATCAGACTAAAAGCCGGCATCCTGGCAGATGTTGACGTGAAAGGCTGCGTTGACGACTTCATCAACATGAACCTTGACAACACTAAATTCGACGCGAAAATCACGCTCAACGACATGACTGTCAATTGTTTCGACACCATCAACGCGGCATCAAGCCGTCTGAACCTGACCGCCGCATTCCCGAGACGCGCCTCTGAGAGTCTTGCCGAGAATTTCTTTGACTGCAACATCAACGGTGCCGACCTCACCGCCGACATTACAGACATGATGTCTGTCAAGCTCGACAAATTCGCTGTCAGCGGCTTCCTGTCGAACATCCTGAAAGACAGCTCAAATCCTTCCGCTATATGCGAATTTGCATTCAACCACTTGATTTTCAACATGGATGATATTGATTTTGAAGGAAACAACTCCAACGGAAGCGTTGCGATGCTGCGTTCGACAAACAAGGGCAACACGTCATACGCGATGGTCTTCGGCAGCGATGACATAGCTTTCTCGATGGACGGCATGTCGTTGGCCACCGAGTCGGTCGCACTCGACGCAACAGCCGACTACAATGAGACGGCCGGCAACACCCTTGACCAATGGAACCCGAAATTCGACATCGACCTGAGCATGGCCACCGTTGACGCCGATGAGTTCGCCGAGACAATCTTCATTCCTGAGATAAACATGAGATACAACGACGACGGACTGACGATTGAAGACAGCCGTGTTGTCATCGGCAACTCCGACTTCAACCTGAAAGGTATGCTGACGAACCTGAGCAACCATTTCAATAACAACGAGTTGCTGCGCGGCGAGTTTGACTTCACGTCCGACTACACCGACATCACACAGCTCCTCGGTCTTTTCAGCGGGGCGGGAAGCACCGACACCGTCGCGGAACAGACAGCCACTGCCGACACCGTCGTCATGGAAGACGACCCGTTCATCGTGCCACTCGGAACCGACATCATACTGCACACCTTAATTAATAGAGCTACTTTCGACAACATTGACGTCAGAAACGTCGGCGGCAACTTCACCGTGAAAGACGGCAACTTCGTGCTGCAACAGGTCGGCTTCACCACCGACGCCGCCACCATGATGCTCACCGCCATCTATAAGTCTCCGCGCAAGAACAACCTGTACGTCGGCTTCGACTTCCACCTCCTTGACATCGACATCGCCGAGATGATAAACCTCGTGCCTGACATCGACACCATCGTCCCGATGCTTAAGTCATTCGCCGGCGATGCGGAGTTCCACCTCGCAGCCGAGACAAACCTCCGCTCAGACTATTCAATCAAATATTCCACTCTGAAAGCAGCGTGCAGCATCGAAGGCCAAGACCTCGTAGTCCTTGACAGTGAGACGTTTAACGAGATAAAACGCTATCTGATGTTCAACAAGAACACCACAAACAAGATTGATTCGCTCGATGTGCAGTTCACACTCTTCAGAAACGAAATCGACGTGTATCCGTTCCTCGTGTCACTCGACAATTACCAGGTGGCTCTATACGGCCGTCATAACCTCGACATGAGCTACGACTACAACATCTCCGTACTCAACCCTCCGGTACTCAATAAGTTAGGCCTCGAAATCAAAGGCCCTGACTTCGATAATATGCATTTCAAACTCAGAAAAGGAAAGGTCAAGAATCTTTATAAACCTGAGAAACGCGACTTCGTGGAAGAGAAAATCCTTGAGCTGAAGAGAGTCATTTCCGAATCTCTGAAAGAGAACGTGGAAGAAAACTACTAAGCCGCAGATTTTCCTAAGACATTGAATTACAAATCATCCCGTCAGGTTTTCTTGACGGGATGATTTTCGTTATGCGGTGAAACCGGGCTTCCGTTTCTCCAGGAACGCCTTCATGCCTTCCTGTCCGTCGTCCGACATCCGCTCGTTGGCGATGATGACGGAAGTCATGTCGAAGACCTCGCTGTAAGGGTTGTTGCGTCCGCAGACGCTGCGGATGAGCTGCTTGCAGTCGCGGATGGCGTTCGGCGACGCGTTGAGATAATGCTCTGTGTAGAAATCAAGCTTACGGTTCAGTTCTTCCATCGTTCCGACGAAGCTGACGAGATGGTTGTCAAGAGCTTCCTGGGCGGTGAACCTGCGTCCGCTGAGCATGGTGTCGCGTGCGAAGGCCTCGCCGCAGCGTGCTATGACAAACGGAGAGATCGTCGCCGGCGTGATGCCGAGCTTCACCTCGCTGAAGGCGAAGACGGTGTCGGTCTCGGCAAGCACCACGTCGCACGCAGCCATAATGCCGTTGCCGCCGCCGATGACGTGGCCGTGCACCAACGCGATTACCGGAGTGCCACAGAAATATATCGTCTGAAACAGTTTTGAAAGCCTCTTCGCGTCCTCCATGTTCTGGATGTAACCGTTTCCGGCTATGTCTTTCATGTAATTGATGTCGGCGCCGGCGCAGAAACTCTTGCCGTTGCCGCATATCTCGATGACGCGGATGTCGTCACGGCTGTCGAGCCAGCTGATGGCTTCCGTCATCTCTTTTATCATGATGGCGTTCATAGCATTGCGAACCTCCGGCCGGTTCAGGGCAATGCGCGCCACGTTTTTCTCTATTCCTATCTGTAATGTCGTAAAGTCCATAATCTCCTAACTTCCTTACATTCTGAAGACTCCGAACTGTTGCGGCGGGAACTTCTGGTTGAGTGACGCCGCGATGCCCAGTGCCAAGATTTTTCTCGTATCGACGGGGTCGATGATGCCGTCGTCCCAGAGGCGTGCGGTGCTGTAGAACGCCGAGCCTTCGTAGTCATATTTCGCGAGGATCTCCTTCTTCAGCTTAATGATTTCGTCTTGTGGCACCGGCATCCCCTTGAATTTATACTGGTCTTCCTTCACCGTCGCGAGGACGTTGGCGGCCTGTTCACCGCCCATGACCGAGATCTTGGCGTTAGGCCATGAGAAGAGCAGCCTCGGGCTGTAGGCGCGTCCCGCCATGCCGTAGTTGCCGGCGCCGAACGAGCCGCCGAAGATCACGGTGAACTTCGGCACGTTGGCGTTGCTCACCGCGTGTACCATCTTCGCACCGTCTTTCGCGATGCCGCCGCGCTCGTATTCCTTCCCGACCATGAAGCCGGTGATGTTCTGCAAGAACACAAGCGGAATGTTGCGCTGGCAGCAAAGCTCGATGAAATGTGTAGCCTTAAGTGCTGATTCTGAATATAATACGCCGAAGTTGGCGAGTATCCCGACAGGAAACCCCATGAGATGCGCAAAGCCGCACACTATCGTCGTGGCGTATCTCTCCTTAAACTCCTGGAAGCGGCTTCCATCGACGATGCGCATTATCACCTCACGCGGATCCACGATCTTACGGAGGTCAACAGGTGCGATGCCGTAAAGCTCGGCGGGGTCATAGAGCGGTTCCTCGACGGGAAGCATGTCGAGGATCTGTTTCTTCGGTTTCTCCAAGGTCTTGAAGATGTTACGGCATATCTGCATGGCGTGGCTGTCGTTTTCGGCGAGATGGTCGGCGACGCCCGACACGGCGGTATGCATCTCTGCGCCACCGAGTTCTTCGGCTGTGACGACCTCGCCGGTGGCGGCTTTCACTAACGGAGGGCCGCCGAGATATATAGTGCCCTGTCTGCGCACTATTATCGTCTCATCGCTCATCGCCGGCACGTAAGCGCCGCCGGCCGTACACATCCCCATCACGATGGCGATCTGCGGGATGCCCATCGCCGACATGCGCGCCTGGTTGTAGAAGAACCGTCCGAAATGTTCCTTGTCGGGAAAGACGGTGTCCTGTTCCGGCAGGAACGCGCCGCCGCTGTCAACCATATACACGCACGGCAGATGGTTCTCCATCGCAATCTCCTGTGCGCGAAGGTGTTTCTTCACGGTGTATTGCATGTAGGTGCCGCCTTTCACGGTGGCGTCGTTGGCCACGATGATCGCCTCACGCCCCTCTATGGTGCCAATTCCGGTGATGATGCCCGCCGACGGAAAGTCGTTGTTGTACGTGTCGTACGCCGCCATCGGCGAAAGCTCCAGAAACGGCGTGTTCTTGTCAACCAAAAGGTCGATGCGCTCACGTGCCAGGAGCTTGTTGCGTTTCTTGTGTTTCTCGATGGCAGCGGCACCACCGCCCTGCATACTCGAGTCGAGTGCGTCGCGGTAACGCACCATCAAATCAGTGAATGCCTTTTTATTTTCTTGATATTCAACACCGTGAATATCAATATGAGTCTTAAGTGTCTGCAATTCTCGTATATTTATTTCTGGCAAAATTAATTAAAAATTCTTTTGGTAATGCAATAATTTATATTTTTGCACTCTATTTTGAAAGCAATGAGTAAAATCAATCATTTTCTGTCGAAACTGTTCCTGAGTGAACTGTTCGTCATGATAATCGTCATCCTGAACGGGATAGTCATCTTCATGCAATGCTATTACACTTCTCAGGATATTTCATTCCAACGTCTCGCGCATCTTGACAGCTTTTTCACGATTTTGTTTGTCATTGAGGCTTTTGTCAAGATTAAATCATTGACATTCAGGGAATATTGGATCGACAAATGGAACAGATGTGATTTTGTCATAACAGTGATTACGACATTATCGCTGATACAATATATTTTCCCGAACCAATTCACTGAGACTATCGGGGTGATAAGCGCCATCAGAACCTTGCGAGTGTTGAAACTCATCAGGCTGATGAGATTCATACCGAATCTGTCATCGGTCGTCAGCAGCCTGAGGCTTGCGGTCAAGACATCGTGGGTCATCATTTTCGCGTTTATAATCATAATATTCATCATTTCGATAGTGACATGCACTATTTTCAGAAACATCGCGCCTGAATATTTCGCGAATCCGTTTGATTCAATGTACAACACGTTCAGGATTTTCACTGTCGAGGGCTGGTATGAAATCCCCAACGCCATCACGGGCGGAGAGTCGTCTGCCGTCGCCATGACTTTGGTGAGGCTGTATTTCTCGGTGATATTGTTCTTCGGCGGGATAATCGGAATGGGACTCATCACCTCAATCCTTGTCGATGCGATGGCAGCCGACAACAACGACGAGGTGCTGCGGCAGATAAACAGCCTGAAAGGTGAGATTGAGAAACTGAGCAGAAAACTCGACGAAAAGGCGGAGAAAGATGAATAAGTTATGGCGTGCGCTGTCGAGATTGTTCCTGAATGACATTTTCATTCTGATAATCGTCATTCTGAACTGCATCGTCATCTTCCTTCAGTGCTACGGCGATCAGTTCAGGTATCTGTCATATTGGGATAATTTCTTCACGATTCTTTTCATGATTGAGGCTACGATAAAGATAAGCTCGTCGGGTTTCAGAGAATATTGGAAAGACAGGTGGAACCGGTGCGACTATATCATAACGGTCGTGTCGGCGTTGTCGTTGGGGCAGTTTTTCTACAACAACACTTTCACCGAAGCCATCGGTTTCATCACGGTCTTGAGGTCGTTGCGTGCGCTGAAGCTCATCCGTATCCTGAAGTTCATACCCAATCTCTCATCGTTCGTGAAGAGCATACAACTGGCGGTGAAGACGACTTCCATCATCATGCTTGCGTTTTTCATCCTGATCTTCATCGTGTCGATAATAACATGCACGCTTTTCAGGAATGTAGCGCCCGAATATTTCGCCAATCCGCTCGACTCTCTTTATAACACATTCAGGATTTTCACCGTCGAAGGCTGGTATGAGATCCCTGACACCATCGTCGCGGGCTCGGCGGGAATGGTCGGGAAATTGTTAGTGCGGCTGTACTTCTCCGCGATATTGTTCTTCGGCGGCATCATCGGCATGGGACTCATCACGTCGCTGCTCGTCGATGCGATGGCA
>JAKSMZ010000032.1 GCA_024400355.1 Bacteroidales bacterium | reverse complement strand
TTGCACACTTGTTTACTATCTTATTACACTATACACTGTGTTCGCCCGCAGATTTACGGTTATTTTTGACGGGGACGGAAGATTGTGTGGAAATTGAAATATTGACTTTTTCGCTTATCGGGAATATAATTTTAAAAGATATTCTGCGGAGGATTTTTATGAAAAGCTTTGAGATAAAAAAGAACGACGCCGACCAGCGTCTTGACAAATTCGTTACAAAAACAGTGCCCAATCTTCCGAAAGCACTGCTCTACAAATACATACGCACCAAGAGAATCAAGGTCAACTCCAAGCGAGCCGAGATTTCCACAAGGCTCCGGGAGGGCGACGTGGTGGATATGTATATCAACGACGAATTTTTTGTTAAAAGCGAGACGAGATACGATTTTTCAGGAGCGTCGGATAAGCTCGACATTCTCTATGAGGACGAAAACATCATGCTCCTCGACAAAAAAGCGGGGCTTCTCTGCCACCCTGACGACAAGGAATATGTTGATACGCTGATTTCGAGAGTGAAGAAATATCTTTATAACAAGAAAGAGTACGACCCCGACAGCGAAAATTCATTCACTCCCGCGCTCGTCAACCGCATTGACCGCAACACGGGCGGCATTGTTATCGCGGCAAAGAACGCTCAGAGCCTCAAAATCCTCAACGCTCAGATGAAAGAGCGCAACCTCAAGAAAACATATCTCTGCGTTGTTCACGGCGTCATGGAGCGTCAGAGCGGTCTGCTGACAGGCTGGCTCGTCAAGGACGAGGACAAAAACAAGGTAAAGATTTTTAAAAATCAGGTGCCTGACTCAAAGGAAATCAAGACGAAATACACAGTTATTGAAAATGATACGGAAAATAATCTCAGCCTTGTTGAGGTTGACCTGCTCACGGGCAGAACGCATCAGATAAGGGCACACTTCGCGTCAATCGGGCATCCGCTCCTCGGCGACGGCAAGTACGGCACAAACGCGCTCAACAAGAAAATGGGCTACAAAAAGCAGTTTCTCTATTCCTATAAATTAAGATTTGACATGGACGAAAACGCGGGCGAGCTCGCCTATCTCAACGGCAGAACCTTCACCGCGAAAGATGTGTGGTTTGAAAGGGAATTCAAAAACAGAAATCTATAACAAAAAAGAGCTGTCAAGGTATCACTCATTTAGGGATTTATTGAAAATCAGATTTGAGTGACACCTTCAAACGGCAAAACAGAAGAAGACCACATCAGAGGACTTAAACCCTTGGTGTGGTCTTTCTGTTATGTATATGAAAGCGTCTTCAATCAACTTCTTTATGCTTTGTTTTTTTGCAGAGAAACACTATTCCAACAATAATCAGTATAAGTATTACTACACTTCCAATAACAAAGCATAGCCACGGCTTACAATTAAACATTTGTGCCAAAATCTGTCCCATTGAATTCTGCTGAACAAACCAACCCCAAGCCGATAAAAGCAGTAGAGAAACAAGAACAAGGTTTGTCCACCATACCACCGGATAACGCTCGAATATTGTGGCATCGGCTTTATCATTTGCCTTAAAGTTCAGTTTTGTCATTTTTCCAATGCAATACAGGAAAACGAAAATCATATTTGAAACGCAAAGGCCCCAAATCAATCCTATACTTAATGTCTTGAATAGTGGCAACTCAATATTTTCAAATATCCCATCCAATGAACTAATGCTGCCGAAAATTAGAAAAGCCAAAGCAGTAAAAATGCCTACCATTGTAATCATTTGAGTATTCATTTCTTTGGACATTTCTTCCTTATAGGTAGCGATGCGTTTTTGGAACTTTTCATCATATTCGTCATCGGTTTGTTTGAGCATTGTGTACTGATGACTTGCTAAAGTAATATGATCCCATATTTTGATTATTGCCTTGCGAGTTTGGTCAACATTGTCTTCTGTTTGACCACCTGTGAGGGCTTTCTTCTTTGCGGCTATATTTTCGGATGTTTCTGAATATCTCACAAGTGCATCAAGATTAGATAGAAGTGTTCCGGAAACATCGGCTTTTCCGCTATCTGCATAACGTTTGTATATAATATTACTTATTGTTGAATAGAGAATCCTCTCGTATATCGTAATATAATTTAACAATGCATCAAATGTGCCTTCGGGATCAAATTGTTCATTCGGCTTTTCTAATTTTGCAAAAAAAGATGAGATGGCATTTTCCATTTCCTGTATATGGTCGCTTTGAGCATGTACTTCAAGAGGACTTCCCTTTGGCACATTAATTTTTGAAGCCATTGTCACGCCTCCTTGAAATAGTTTTTAATACTTTCATTGGAGATAAATGCATTGCAATACGGACGATATGCATCTTTCCAAGGAGCTTGATTGTGAGTTATCTCGACTAATGTTGACGCAGAGTATTTTGCGCATTCATCAATAATTCCGTCAATGAGCCCCTGATCTTCACATGAAAAAGGAAAAGATTCATTTTGGGCAATGTATGGAATGTTGGCACTCCCATAAATTTTATAACGATGATACACATCCGGCACAACTGGGCCAAAGTCCCACGCTTCAATAGACTCGGCAAAGCAGGGCTGATCTTTTGCCACTAAGAATTCAGCCTGAACGAAATATAATATCTTTTGAAGTTTCAAATTACTAATGGTTTTATTAAGTTGATTGCAACGCATAATCAAATACCTTGCAACAGTATCAGCTGGATACAATTGTTACACCTCCGCAGTATTAATAATAATCGTTTTATAACGATATAATTGTGATCGGGATACTATATACTATGCTTAAATTCCGTTATAGTTATCCCAACGCCAGCGGATAAAATCACGGTTGATAAAATCCGGGATAACAATTCTCGGCGGGATCGTAGCACCGTAGTCCATCCTTGCTCGACTTGACAGTTCTACAACGCCGTCTTCGGATATTCTCAAATGTCCGGAATCGAACAGAATATGAATATCGGTCCTCATGGCAAATCCGTTCGCGACCGTGTCTTCTCCTTTGTATTTGAATGGTTTAATATGAGCAGCTTCGAGAACCTCCGGCATGGTTACATTAGTTATGACGCATCTTTGACAAGCTGTTAGAACATCATTTCTGAAACGTGCCTGATTTGGGCGTGATGTTCTATAGCCTTGGATGCGCTTACGTTCAACCTCGGAAACGATATCAGTTGTACGAATCTGTTCCAAAACGCTTTGGAGCGATGCATCGGTGATGGGTGTATTCAGAATTTCAGCAATTTCGGCTTCAATCAATGAATTGAAGTAATACTGCTCGTCCTCACGTGTGCGTCCCTCAATAAGATTTACATATCCA
The DNA here is from genome assembly GCA_024400355.1 of Bacteroidales bacterium. Lineage (GTDB taxonomy): Bacteria > Bacteroidota > Bacteroidia > Bacteroidales > F082 > Limimorpha. The sequence continues at coordinate 9,710 of JAKSMZ010000032.1, read as the reverse complement.
TAGTTCGACAGAAACAGTAGAAATTCACGGGCTATTCTAAAATCATTCGCCGCCTCACAACAGTTCGGCCAGTCAGATATGCTTATTTCTCCCGCTCTATACCAGCGTATGAAATTCACATAGTCATCAATAGACGCATGAGCGCCGGAAAGCGGAATGATGATCTTTGTCAATTCTTCTGTAGTAAGGAACCCTTCGCCTTGCTTGTGTAGTTCATAAATAACCGAAAGAAGGGTGCGCAATGGATACAGAACCAAGCTATGGCTTTCCCATTGCAGACACTCTGATGTGCTTTGAATTTGAGCATTCGGTAATTTGAAAGTCTGCACAGTGATTGCAGAAAACTCTGTTTGTGATATTTCTCTATCAGCAACACGCCGTCCAAACTCAGTGAGCCGGATTTCACCGCTCCTGTCTCCGGGAGGAATCAATCCTACAGCACGCCAGTATTGACCGGAATTTCTGATGAGGTTTCGCTCACCAGTTCTTCTCGCCAAATCAACACCGACCGAATCACTTACATCGTTGGAAAGCTCAATTAGCTCATTGGCAAATTCCTGGGAACTGTACTTCAAGCCATGTCCTTCCAGTTTCCGCATACGGAACAAAACGCCTAAAAGGACAACCGGGTCGTTTAGTCCCTCCGTGCATTGCAAACACGCCCATTTCCATTTGAAATCAGGAAAAGGTTTTTGCGGAACAAATCCTTTCTCAAGCATTTTTGTCACCTCCGTACTGATTGAAAACATTGGCTACGGCATAACCGAGAAGCGGCGGTACTGCATTCCCAATTTGACGGTAGACGGAAGAATTGTTTCCCGAAAACTCATAGTCCAAGGGGAAACTTTGAACGGCAGCAAGTTCTCGGCAAGACATCCGCCTTTGACCGTTCGGATGTGGATGTATAACCACTCCACCTTTGCTGTCCCCTCGGGCAGTCACTGTAGGAGCTGGTTTATCGGGATTAAGCAAACGATGCCCAAGATACCCATTGATGTTGAGCTTGTACTTTGAGTAAGTGTGGTTTGGCAAATCGTTGGGTTCGTCTGGGTCAGGAATCGGAGCCATAGCATCCGATACACTTACCCATAGAGGGAGTCCATTATTCCCCTTGCTGTCATGCGTAGGAGCAGGGTACTGATACTCCCAATCAACATCATTTCGCACACCAACGATAATCACACGCTGCCGTGTTTGCGGAACGCCATAATCAGCAGCATTTAAGATTTTGTATTTTACTTTATAGCCGATGTCGGAAAAGTCCTGAAGAATCATCTTAAAGACTTCTCCTTTTGCCAGATTGGTTAAGCCCTTTACATTCTCGGCAAGAAAGAACTTCGGTTTTTTTGCCGTGATAATGCGAATCAGTTGCTTGTACAATTCGTTACGCTCATCATCAATATGGCGTTTGGTATTTGCAACAGAAAAACCTTGGCAAGGAAAACCGCCAATGATGATATCGCAGTCAGGAACATCATCAGAAGATATATTGCTTATGTCTTCGCAGACAATGTGATCTCCGATATTCTTTCTATAGGTCTCGACCGCATCGCCGTATAAATCATTTGCCCAGATAATGTCATGCCCTGCCATTTTGAAACCGAGGTCTAAACCTCCGGCACCACTAAAAAGCGACACCACTTTCATATTCAGACCTCCTTCTTTGAAAACTCCATACCAAGTAAATATGCGAAATGAACCGGCACAGCATTTCCAATCTGCCTATAGCAGGAATTCATCGCCCCAACAAAATGGAAATCATCAGGGAACGTCTGTACTGCTGCACTTTCTCGGATGGTCATTCTGCGCTCTCCGTTGTAATGAGGAATGGCACAGACCCCGCCTTTGCCGTTACCTCTTGCCAATATTGTAGGTGAAGGCTTATCGGGATCGGTTTGACGATGACCGGTGAAATTACGATACTCTACCTTGTACGCCGAATAAATGTGGTTTTTCACATCATTCGGTTCATCTGGATTTGGAAATCTGCCTATAGCCTCTTTTACGGATACCCAACGAGGCAAACCATCTTTTTCAGGGCTTTTACTGTTCGTTTTTGTCGGGAGACAAATGCTCATTTCACTTGATAAATCTATTCTTTGCCCGAGAATCACAACTCTTTGCCTTGTTTGAGGAACTCCGTAATCAGCCATATTAACAAGGTTCACGCTTGTTAAATAGCCCGCTTCTTGAAAATCAGCCTCAATTTGTCTTATGACAGAACCGGCACCGAGGCTAAGAATTCCTTTTACATTTTCTGCAACGAAATACTTGGGCTGCTTCTGCTTGATAACCGAGTAGAAAAACTTATAGAGTTGATTCCTTTCGTCTTCGATGTTTCTACGCATATTTGCCATAGAAAAGCCCTGACACGGGAAACCTCCGATGACGATATCACAATCAGGAATATCAGAAACCTCGATGTCACGAATATCCTTGCAAAGGATGTGATCTCCTATATTTTCTGCGTATGTTTCACAAGCATCCTTGTCAATATCGTTTGCCCATATGATGTCGTGACCAGCTAACTTAAATCCAAGGTCAAGTCCACCTGCACCGCTGAACAGAGACACAATTTTCATACATCTGCCTCCAATTCATGGCGAATATCAAAATCGATATTATTATTTTTGCAAAACTCATCAATCAGTTTCATAGTTTTATATGTTGGCTTCGTTTTTCCTGACTCCCACCTGTTTACGGTTGCAAAAGAAACGCCAAGTTCTTTAGCAAAAGCCTCTTGGGACAGAAAGCACTTTTGACGTATTTCCTTTATGTCATCACAGAATCCCATAATGCATCTCCTATCTTGCAAGGTTATAACAGTATTATAACATTAATTTTTGAATTTTTCAACCGTTTCCGACCAAAAGTTGGAAGCGGTTTTTATTTTTCGCAAAACGTCCCTTTTCACTCTTTCCCGAGGCTACCAGTTAAGAGAGAAATTTTCTGAAAACGTCAGATTTCATCCTCTCCCGTGGCTATCAGATAGAGAGCGGTGATTCTCTCACAATAAAATATCGAGCCTGATTACGTATAAGGGCCGGGATACAAATACCGTTTCCGCAGTTTTGCGGAGGCGGATATGGGTACCCCTTGGATAAGTGCGCCCTTTTTTCGTGATCAGGCTCTTTTTGTCCTCGGCTCCCGTGTGTTCCGGCTCCGTCCGCTGTCAGGCGGAAAGGGTCGGAAATGTTCAAAGAATACAGACTGGCGGACGGCTCCGTCGTTATCGTGGAGGTCACGGAAGAGGTCGCAGCCTTCCTTGATGAAGATGACAGGCGGAGGAGAAATGCGGACAGGAAAGAACGGGATCACGCTCCGTACAGTATCGACGCAAGAGAGTATGAGGGGCTCTGCTATGCCGCGCCGGAGGAAAAGGACGAGGACGAGGAGACCCGGCGGATGGAGGAATACCTCTCTGTGCTGACGGAAACACAGCGGCGCAGATGCCGGATGCGGCTTGATGGTATGACTTTTCAGGAGATTGCAGACACGGAGGGCGCGGATTATTCCTCCGTTGTCGAGTCGGTCTATGCCGCGAAAAAGAAACTGCGAAAAAAAATTCCGAAGATTTTTTCAAAAACACCCCATAAAAACGGCACTTAAATCTCCGTATATGGGGAACACATTTTCCCGGAAACGGAGGTGAAAAAGAATGTACGAAAAGTTGCCCGACGATCTGAAGAGGAACGCCCGGTTCTGCCTGTGGAGATATGAAACGCGCAAGGACAAGCCGACGAAAGTCCCGTACCGTACCGACGGAAGACGGGCGGACAGCACGAAAGCTTCGGACTTCTCGACCTTTGAGGTTGTGACCTCCGTCCTCGGAAGAGGCGGATACGACGGTATCGGGATGATGGTCGGAGGCGGATTTTCTGCCGTGGATATCGACAACTGCGTCACCGACGGAGTACTCACGGAAGCGGCTCGGGACATTGTGGACACGATGGATTCCTATACCGAAACAAGTCCCTCTGGCACGGGCATCCGCATCATCTTTGACGCAGACGGCGCGGAGTACGACAAGGCTCGGTATTACATCAACAACCGCAAATCCGGTATCGAGGTCTACACAGCCGGATGCACGGAAAAGTTCGTCACGCTGACCGGTAACGCAGTACGTTGCAAAGGTGTCGAGAAACGCTCAGAGGCGCTTCACACCGTGGCAGAAAAGTATATGCGCAGACTGCAGAAAGAACGGACGGAGAGGGCTCAAAACGCTCCACCGGGGAGTTTTCTCTCGGATGATGCCGTTCTGTCTGCCGCACGGAAGGCAAGGAACGGTGAGGCTTTCGGGAGGCTGTGGGACGGAGATATCACGGGATACGCTTCGGCAAGCGAGGGCGACCTTGCTCTCTGTACACATCTCGCTTTCTTCTGCGGAGGCGATACGGAACAGATGGACAGGGTCTTCCGCAAATCGGCTCTGTACCGTGACAAATGGGAGCGGGCGGATTACAGGGAGGCTACGCTCAGCAAGGCTGTGGACGGCTGTACGGACTTCTACAAGCCGATACGGACAAGTGCGGAGGCGGATTTCAACGGCACGCTTACCATCCTCCGGAGGCTTGACGTTATCGGCAATGCCCGGTACTCGGAGAACGATATCGGCTTCGGAAGGCTGTTTGCCGACGTGTTCAGGGATATCGCCCGGTATGCGGAAGACCGGAAACGGTGGTTCGTTTACGACGGTTCCCGATGGGCGGCGGATACGGCAGGTCTGCGTGTGACGGAACTCGGCAAGGATCTCGCCGACGCTCTGCTCCTGTATGCCGCATCTCTGCACGACGAGGATCAGCGGGAAAAGATCCTGCGGTGGTGCAAAAAATGGGTGCAGCGCAGATACCGGGACGTCTACATCCGCGAGGCACAGAGCGTTTATCCGACGGTCATGCTCCTGTTCGATACGGATCCGTATCTGTTCAACTGCTCCAACTGCACCGTGGATCTCCGTACCGGTGAGACGCACGACCATACGCCGGCGGATATGATCACAAAGGTCAGCCCCGTCGTGTTCGATCCCGGAGCATCTTCGGAGCGGTGGGAGCGGTTCATCGACGAGATCATGAGCGGAGACCGGGAGAAAGCAAAGTTCCTTCAAAAGACGCTCGGCTACGGCCTGACCGGAGATACCCGTTATGAGTGTATGTTCATCTATTACGGTGAAACGACACGAAACGGCAAAGGGACGCTTGTGGAGAGCGTTCTCCCGGTCATGGGAGAATACGGCATCACGGCTCGCCCGGAGACGATCACGCAGAAAAAGGCGGACAGCCACTCTCCCACGGAGGATATCGCCCGGCTTGCCGGTATCCGCTTCGCAAACATCTCCGAACCGAGCCGCGGGATGCTCCTCAACGCGGCGCAACTCAAGAACATGACCGGGAACGATACGCTGAACGCAAGGTACCTCAACGAGAACAGCTTCGATTTCAAGGCACAGTTCAAGCTCTACATCAACACGAACTATCTCCCAGTCATCAACGATATGACGCTCTTCACAAGCGGTCGTATCGTCATCGTCCCCTTCGACCGTCATTTCAGCGAGGAGGAACAGGACAAGGGGCTCAAGCGTGAGTTCCTGAAGCCGGAGATACAAAGCGCCATCCTGAACTGGCTCATAGGCGGATACCGGCTTCTCCGGGAAGAGGGATTCAGTCAGCCGGACTCGGTCAAAAACGCCGTGGGAGCCTATTTTCACGACAGTGACAAGACAGTCCAGTTCACGGAAGAATGTCTCACGGAGGATGCACGCTCGGAGGTGCGGACCTCTGCCGTGTATGACCGTTATCGCACGTGGTGCTATGAGAACGGCTGCTACACGGAAAACTGCCGGAACTTTCTGCAGGAATTGCGGAAGATCGGGACGGTGGTCAGGAAACGTCCACAAACCGGCGGAGAGAAGACCACGCTCCTCATTGGATACAGGATCCGTGACGCGACCGATTTCCTGCAGTAACACAGCGGGGCACTCTGTGGCAGATAGATATATCGGTTTCAAAATACGTTTTCTTTATAGAGACCGATAGTATGACCTGCCACACGATGCCCCGAAGGGGGAGCCCAAATCCTCACGGCTGTTTTTCCGGACAACGGCGTGGGGCTTCGTGTACAAAAACCGGAATTCAAACAGGGTATATACCCGAAATCAAATCATTTTGGAGGAAAACACAGTGAAGATCCCAAAGAAAATCACCAAATGCCTTGTTGGACAAATTGATTTCAGCACATTCCACGTGCTTGATATCGTCCTTCACAAGGCTCACGGCTCTGTGGTTTTTCTGCTGCCGAAAAAACTGACCGCTCATTCCTATTACGGGATGCTCGTCGGAGAGTGCGGTCACTGGTATACGTCTGTCGGGCAGATGCTCGACGTTGCGGAGGATCTCGGATATATCGGCAGGATCCGAAAAGTCATCCTCCGGCACCGTTCCGAAAAAATCTACAAAAAACAATTTTGATCAGGAGGAAATGATCTTATGAGTAACACTTACACGGAAATGAAAAATACCACCAAAGAAGGCAATTACGCTTTCAACTTTTGGAACTACCTGCGAGGCAAAAATCCGGATTACGCTGTGGTCGAACAGGCACGAAACACCAATTCCGGGGGATATATGTTCCCGGATATCACCGATGATCGGTATGAAAAAGCCATCAGAGAAAAGAGCGTTTTCAGGTCTGTTGCGAACGTGGTCTCCAAATTCAACGGTCCTTCGAATGTGTTTGCCTATGACAGCACGGTCACGGCGGAATTCGTCCCGGAATACGGAGATATCGACGTTCAGGATATTGCCGATGATTTCACCCGTCTCACCCTGCACAGTAACAAACTTGCAGCCATCCTGAGAGCTTCTTCGGAGTTCTCCGGTGATGCGTCTTTCGACATCGAGGACTATATCGTCAAAGCACTTTCACAGGCATTTGCCGAGGCGGAGGACAAAGCATTCGTCTCCGGCACGGGAGAGGACGAGCCGACCGGCATCCTCGACGATACTGCGGGTGCGGAGACGGGAGTGACCGCCGAAAGCCTTACCTTTGACGGTATCACTGACCTGTTCTTCTCCGTGGATAAGAAATACCGCAAGAACGGCTTTTGGATCATGAACGACAAGACCGCGCTCGCTCTTCGCAAGCTGAAAGATGAGAACGGTACGCCTCTGTGGAACCACACGGACGATACCATCTTCGGCAAGCCTGTCCATATCTGCAACGAGATGCCCGATGCCGATGACGGTGAGAAGCCTGTAGCATTTGGTGACTTCAGCTATTACTGGATCGTCAAGCGCAGTCCCGTGTTCATCAGACGGCTCAGCGAACTGTTTGCGCTGAACAATCAGATCGGATACCTCGGATATGAGTTCCTCGACGGTAGACTCATCCGCTCCGATGCCATCAAGGTCCTGAAAATCGAGACTGAGGAGGCATAAGGCATCATGGAAGAAATGACCGTGACGGGCAAAATGAGGCCTTCCAGAGTATCGGAGATAATGGTCGGGAATACGCTTTTCACGGTCATTTCCGTCCAAAGCGAAAACGCCAAGGAAACACCTTGTGATAAGGTGAAACGGCTGATACTGGAACACTCCCGGGATATCCCCGACTCCGCAACAAAAAATTCACAATAAAAAAACAGCCCCGTGCATTGCTTTTACCCCAAAAGCACGACATAATGATTATGCCGTTTGAAGGCTGTCGGAAAGGAGTAATCAATGAAAAATCAATATAGACAGTCTTCAAATAACGAGAACAGGATAACAGCCTTATACTGCCGTTTTTCAAGAGATGACGATCTTGCTGGTGAAAGCAACAGCATCGTCAATCAGAAAGCGATCCTGAAGAAATACGCCGATGACAACGGATTCACGAATACGGAATTCTTTGTGGATGACGGGTATTCCGGCACGAATTTCAACCGTCCCGACTGGCAGCGGCTCGTTTCTCTCATCGACGAGGGACGGATCGGCACGATCATCGTCAAGGATATGAGCCGCCTCGGGCGTGATTATCTTCAGGTCGGTATGTACACGGAGATGGTTTTCCCGAACAACGATATCCGCTTTATCGCCATCAACAACGGTGTGGACAGCGACAATCAAACCGAAAACGATATGACGCCGTTCATCAACATTTTCAACGAGTTCTATGCCAAGGACACCAGTAAAAAGGTGAGAGCGGTATTTCGGGCAAAGGGCAACTCCGGCAAACCTTTGACTACCAATGTTCCTTACGGATATCTGAAAGACCCGGCGGACAAAAATCATTGGATCATCGATGAGGAGGCGGCGCCTGTGGTGCGTGATATCTTCAGGATGTGTGTTGCCGGCAAGGGGCCTTCGCAGATATCCAAGGAACTGATACGCAGAGGTATCCCGACACCGGCGGAACACTTCAGGGCGCTCGGTATCAAGTGTTCGGCAAAGGAACCGGAACAACCGGGATTCTGGCAGCAGCGCACGGTATCGGACATCCTGCAAAAGCCGGAATACCTCGGTCACACTGTTAATTTCCGGACGCATCAGAAGTCGTTCAAATGCAAAAAGACAGTGTGGAACGATCCTTCGGAATGGGCTGTGTTCGAGAATACGCACGAAGCCATCATCGATCAGGAGACTTTCGATATCGTTCAGCGCATCCGTGACGGCAGACGGAGGCTCACGCCGATGGGAGAGATGCCGATTTTGTCGGGGATGCTCTTCTGTGCGGATTGCGGTGCGAAACTGTATCAGGTCAGGGCAAGGAGTTGGACGCATGAACAGGAACTTTTCGTTTGTGCCACATACCGCAAAATCAAGGGCGGATGCACATCCCATCAGATCCACAACGTTCAGGTGGAGGAGATACTTCTCCGGGAGATCCGTGCAATCACGTCCGAGGTACGGGAGCATGAGGACGAGTTCGTTCAGTTGGTCACACAGCAGAACGAAAAAGAACTGAACCGTCATCTGCGGGACAGCGCCCGTGAACTGGAACAGGCAAAGGCGCGTATCGAAAAGCTCGACACGATCGTTCAAAGGCTTTATGAGGACAATATCGACGGCAAGGTCTCCGATGAGCGTTTCACGAAAATGTCCGCCACCTATGAGGCGGAGCAGAAACAGCTTCAGGCGCGTGTTGCCGAATTGGAAGAGTTCATCAACAAAGCAAAGGAACAGAGGCTCAACGTAAATTCGTTTCTCGCTCTTGTCAAAAGGTATACCGAGATACCGGAACTGACCGCTGAGATCATCCGCTCATTCGTTGAAAAAATCGAAGTCTTTCAGCCTGAAAAGATTCCCGGTACCCGGACAAAAAAGCAGACCGTGCGTATCCATTGGAACTATATCGGGGTCGTGGAGATCCCGGAAAGAAACAGAAAAACAGCATAGCCTACATTTCTGTAAACTATGCTGTCTTCTTAGAGAATCATTTTTCCCTATGTGAGGGACGCCAACGCGACAGCTCTGATTTTTTTGATAATTCAGTTGATATTATTTTACTTTTCGGTCTGCGCTAAATGCGACAATCCCGATCCTTTATTTTTAATATTATCTAAATGCGACAACCCCGATTTTTTATTATTTAATATTATAATGAAACGAACTGGTTTACCCAGAAGATGAACGGAATGAGGACGATGAAAAGAATAATGCAGAAATAATACATGATGAACGCGAGGGGCTTTTTCTTTCCGTTTTCGTCAAAGCGTTCAAAGCTGACCTTCTGCG
>JAKSMZ010000031.1 GCA_024400355.1 Bacteroidales bacterium | reverse complement strand
AAAAAATGAATTGTGACGACTATATGTCCTTAAAATTTCCTTGTTTGTACAGCATGAACGCGGTCATCGTGACTCCGAGAACGCCGTGCAGATTCAGATTTTGACCTGTCATGTAAAGATTCGGGATGGCCGTGTTCGGGGCAAGCACCGTCATCAGTGAGTTGTTGCAGTCTTTCCTGATTCCGTAGGCCGAACCTTCGAGTGTGCCAGTGTAGTCGCGGTATGTGAGTGGGGTGGAGGTGTAAAATTCCTTGATGTTTCCTTTGAGTTCGGGGATGTATTCCGTGGCTTTCTCAATGCATTTCTCTGCAAGACGGCGTTTCATATCCTCGTATTCCTCACCTCTGTGTCCTACTTTTGTATCTTCCCATTTTGTGAGTTCATTCCAATACATTGGCATTAGAATGTCAATGTTTTTTGTAAACATGCTTCCGTCTGTCGGCACCTGATAACTTATCATAAGACTTCTGTTATTCAAATCAGGTTGATATTCAGACTGTTGCCAGATGCTATTGAAGTTGTTGTGTATGTAAATGTTACGATTTTTATACGGGACCGCGCCGTCTTTGAGTCTCATGTTTACGGTGAACATTCCGTATGTGTTGCCGAGGTTTCCGATGCGTTTTCTGAAAATGTTTTTTATCCGGCTGCCTTCTTTGGGAATCAGATCTAACGTCAGCTTGGGATGAATGCTTGAGATGAAATGTCTTCCTTCGATCGTTTCTTCTCCGCAGTTTATCTCAACGGCTTTGATAATACCTTCATTTTCAATGAATTTGGTGATTTGGGCATTGGTGATGACATCTCCGCCGAAGTTTCTGATTCCTTCGGCGAGTCTGTCTGCGATTTGCATTCCGCCTCCTTCAAGCCGCCATGCACTGCGGATGAAAGAACTGTTGATTTGTGCGAAAGTGTAAAGCGGAAGCGTCTCCGGACGCAGTTCCAATTTCATCGAAGTGCCGGAAACAATGCCGATGAGTCTGTCATCTTTGATTGTGTCTTTCAGGAACTGATATGCTGAACGCGCAAACAAATCCATCGTATTTGAATGTGCAGCGTCGTTCAAAACATTGAAAATGTTGTCGCCGACATCTTTCAGGAATCTGGCATATTCGAAAATGCCTTCAGCACTTTCTTTGCTTATTTTGTGACCATTTGATTTGCAATCAGTTATGATTTTTCCGGCAAAATCATCAAAACCATTGGCAAAGAAATAATGCTCGTCACCAACGATGACTTCATCGAAGGCATCATTGTCGAGACGTTTCCATGGCAAATCCAAAAGGTCGAGTTCCTTAAAAAGCGTGTTCAGCGGCTGGCCTTCATCGAGGCCGCCAACGTAGTGAAAACCAGTGTCATACAATATGCCGTTTCTTTTGAAGGTCTGAAGACATCCTCCGATGCGGCTGTTTTTTTCAAGCACGCAGACTCTGTTGCCTTTCTTGGCCATGAGATAACCAAATTCCAGACCCGCCAAACCGGCACCTGTTATGACAAAATCGTACATTGCAAGTGAATCTTGATATTGAAAAGAGACTTGTATCAATTTCTATTCAAATATTTAAAGAGAGATTTAAATATTCAATGATTTAATACAAGTCTCTTCAAGTTGTCTCAAGCGTTGACTTTTTCAAGAATGAAATCGTACAATGCGTCGAAAGTCTTGATTTTTGACACTTCTGTGCCGAGGATTTTCACGCCGAACGTCTCTTCGATGAGAGCAACCATGTCAACGATGCTGAGGCTGTCAAGTTCAAGTGTTTTCTTGATGTCTCCATCTGGCTTGATGTCTTCGATTTCGACTTCAAATTCTTCAGCCAAAATTTCGTTTGTCTTTGCGACCAATTCTTCTCTTGTCATAGTAGTAATATTTTTGTGGTTATTATAAGTTTCTGATTATCAATGTTGAGTTTGTTCCGCCGAAGCCGAATGAGTTCGATAGGAACGTGTCAAATTTCTTTTCGATTCTCTTGTTCGGGATGTTGAGTTTCGCCGAGTCTTCGTCAGGGTTCTCGAAGTTGATGTTGGCCGCGATGAATTCGTTCTTCATCATGAGCATCGAATAGATGACTTCCGATGCGCCGGCCATCCACATCTCGTGTCCTGTCTGTGACTTTGTTGAGGTGACTTCCGGGCAGTTGTCGCCGAAGACGTTGTAGATGGCCTTGGCTTCGTTTCTGTCGCCGACCGGTGTTGATGTCGCGTGGGCGTTGATGTATCCGATTTCGCGGATGTCGATGCCTGATTCTTGGATGCACATCTTGAGCGAGCGGCTCGGTCCGTCAACGTTAGGGACGGAGATGTGGTCGCCGTTTGACGAGAATCCGTAGCCAAGCACTTCGCCGAGGATAGGTGCGCCGCGTCTTACCGCCGACTCATAGCTCTCGATGATGACGGTGGCCGCGCCGCCGCTCGGGATCAGTCCGTCACGGTCACGGTCGAATGGTCTCGAAGCCTTTGTCGGCTCGTTTTCACGAATTGAGAATGCGCTGATTCCATCAAAGCTTCCGATTGAAAACGGGTTCACTTCCTGTGCGCCGCCGCAGATGACACAGTCTTGCAGACCGTTTTTGATGAGAAGCGCACCAAGCCCGATGGCATGTGAGCCGCTGGCACAAGCACCTGACACTGTGAGGTTTATGCCTCTCAGCTTGAAGATGCAGGAAAGGTTCATGGTAACAGTCGAGTTCATCGACTGGAAGATGGCGCCGGAGCCGACGAGTGTCGTGTCTTTCTTTTCACGCATGGTATCGACAGACTTCACCACTGCGTCGGCGGTGCTGTCGTTGCCGTAAAGCAGTCCGACCTCATGTGTGTTCAGATAATCCTGGTCGAGACGCGCGTTTTTCAGCGCTTCGGCTGTCGCGACGTAAGCGTATTTCGCCTGTTCGGGCATATAGACACGTTGGTTTCTGCTCAGCTGACCTTTTAAATCCGGCACTTCGATAAATGCTGTCAGTCCGGAACGGAATCCCATTTCTTTTCTGGCAGGATCAAAGATGATGCCTGACTTGCCGGTGTACAATGAATCACGTACCTCATCGAGGTTCTTGCCAAGGCATGAATATATGCCCATTCCTGTTATGACTACTCTTCTTTTTTCCATATATTAAATATTTACATTTTCAGATTGTTGTCAAGTTTCAGATACAAATCGTTTCTCAATTTTAAAAGTTCGTTCAGTTTGTTGTAATTTTTCTTTTTTGTAATGAAGAATTTCACCTGTTTAATCCATGCTTTGAATTCTTTGATGTAATGCAGGCCGAACAATGTTGACGGGACGAGCAGTACCGCATGGCACAATGCCACTATCCACCCGAAGTAAATGCATTCTAAGACTACGAACAGGGTCCAGAACAAAGGCAGGGAATAAAGCGACATCATGGCGAAGCGCACTCCGCTGGTGAACATGGCGGCTTTTCCGCCTTTCCTCTTGAATTTCTGTGCAACCGGCTCGACGGAATAATAAACCAAGACGTTGGGAATCATTGATATTACGAAAACCGGCAGAAGCAGGACGAAAGCGAATCCCATGAGCACCGACGAGAATCTGCTGTCTTGGCGGTCAAGGTCTTCCTCTTTGATTTTGTACGAAATGAATTTGTTTTTCAGCTCAAGTGCTTTCCCGTAAATCTGTTCTGTTAACTCTGGATTTTCCGTTTTCAGTCTGTCAAGTTCGGCTACGAGTTTCTTGTCGGCTACGAGTTTTTCGGGAAGGACATTCGGGTTCATGTAAAGTCGCTGCGCATATTTTATCCCGTATGTATTTCTCAAATAATCAATGGCATCGTAGTTTTCGAGGTCGTTGATGTTGAGCATCAGCTCCTCGATCTCATGCCTTACCAGATGGTTGACAGTACGTTGTGCTGTCCTCGGTTTTTCTTTGTAAAGTTCGTAATATGGTTTCAGTGAGACAGGCTTGCCGAATTTCAGGAGCATGTCGGTGCGCATCCCGAAGTAATCGCTGTAATGGTTGCACATCGGCAGGATGACAATGTCTTTCTCAAAATTATCGCGTTCCGCCGTCTCAAATGCCATTTTGAGGTATGCTGACGAGAAATCGCCCAGCCACCGTTTTGTCTGGTTTATCCCTTCCGGAAAAATCGCAACGGCATGTCCGTCAAGCAGTCTGTCGCCGGCTTCCTTGAACATGATGTCGTTGTATTTCAAGGTGTCCTCGCCGTCAACATTGAGCCTGTAGGCAGGAAGCAGGTATAGTGACCGCAGAATCCTGCCAACAAAACGTCTTCTGAAAATGTCGCCGCGCGTGAAGATGGTGACAACTCTGTCGTTGAACGAAAAGAGTATCCCCAGCGGGTCGTTCAGAGCATTCTGGTGATTGGATACAATTAATAAAGGTGTGTGTACCGGCGGGATGTTTTCTTTGTCAACTAAATATATATGCCTGTAATACAATATGTTATGGAGAAATCTGATTATACTGACAACTGTCCAGTAAATCCTTTTTTTTAGTTTTGAATATATAACTCTTTTCCCCATTTTGCGTAAATATTTTGCAAAGATAAATAAATATCAGACAGACGGCAGCAAAAACCCCAACTTTATGTTGAGGTTTTCTGTGTTTTAGGTGAAAATTATGTCATTCTATTATCGAGAATGGCATAAGTGCCTGGATGCCATCGAGAGTTTCGACGTTTTCCACCGCTTGCATGAACGAATAGTTTTTGCCTAAACGTTTCTGTAGCAGTGCCTTGGTGTAAGGCTCCTGTATGTTTCCACTCAGCAGCTGTTGCATCAGGTCTTTCTGTTTCGGATAATCCTTGATGGAATAATCCGTGAGGTTTGCCTGTTGTGCGGCGTATTCGATGGCTTTGTCGATGCCGCCGATCTCGTCAACGAGGCCTAATTCAAGGGCATCGGTGCCTGACCACACGCGGCCTTGTCCGATGGAATCGACATACGACTGGCGCAGTCCGCGGGTGCGTGCCACGAGTGCGGTGAAGTCGCTGTATGTTTCACCGACATATCTTTGGAGCATTGACATCTGATAAGGTGTCAGCGGTTGTGTTATGGTGCCGAAGTCGGCGTTCTCATTGGTCTTCACGCCGTCGAAGGTGAGGCCGATTTTGTCGTTGAGGAATTTCTTTGCGTTCGGGAAGGTGCCGAACACGCCTATCGAGCCGGTGAGTGTGGTGGCGTCGGCGAAGATGCGGTCGCCTTCGCTCGAGATCCAGTAGCCGCCCGAAGCAGCGTAGTTGCCCATCGAGATGATGAACGGCTTCTCTTGTTTTGCGAGTTCGACTTCTCTCCTGATGACTTCAGATGCGAGTGCGCTGCCGCCCGGTGAATTGACTCTCATCACTATGGCCTTGACCTTGCTGTCCTCACGCGCCTCGCGTATTGCTTTTGACAGTGTGACTGAACCGATCTTGTCGTTGTCGCCCTCACCGTCGAAGATCTGTCCCGATGCGTAGATGACCGCGACCTTGTCTGACTGTGACTTTTTGGCAGGTCTCGCGTTTGCGTATTGTGAGTTGCTCAGAATCTCAATCTTGTCTTTCTTGGCGATGTCGGCTTTCTCTTTGATCTTGTCGATAATCTGGTCTCTGTAGAGAAGCCCGTCGATGAAGCCTTCCTCAAGTGCCACATCTGCGTCAAAGGCGAGGCTGAGGTTGTCGGCCAACTCGTTGATTCTTTGAATGCTGACGCCTCTCGTCGTGCTGATGTCGCTCACTATCTTAAACCACACCGAGCCAAGCAGCTTCTCGTACTGCTCGCGGTTGGCATCGCTCATCTTGTCGAGGAAATACGGCTCGACAGCACTCTTGAACCTGTTGTTCGGCCCTCTGATGATCTGCATCTCGATGTCGAGTTTGTCAAAGAGATGCTTGTAGAACATCACCTGTGACGCCATGCCGTGGATGTCGAGCATCCCTTGCGGGTTTATGTAAATCTCGTCTGATGCCGTGGCAAGGTAATAGGCATTCTGTGCCATCGTCTCGGCGTATGAGATGACGAATTTACCCGACTCGCGGAACTTGACGAGTCGTTCTCTGATTTCCTCTATATTTGCCGATGAAGTGCCTATTGATGAAAGCTCAAGGAAGATGCCCGCGATGTTGGGGTCGGTTGCAGCCGCGTCAATGTTGGCGAGGATGTCGTTCATGCCCGCCATGTCTGACTGTTCAAGGCTCATGCTCAGGCTTGAAAGAGCGGCTGTCAGGTTGTCCTCGTTGCTTCTTTCAGGAATGTCATAATTTAAATTCATGTACAACACAGTCTTCGGGACTACAGTCACCGTTTCTTTTGAACTGCTTAATGAAGAACTGATTGAACCGATTAGAATGAAGAATACTAACACAAGCATCAACGCCGAGCCGAGGCATGACGCGAACATGAATTTGAAAAATTGTCTCATGGTTTTATACTAATTAAAAATTTTACAAAGTTACTCTTTTTTTCTGTATCTTTGCACTTTATTTTTGAAAAAATTGATGGTTTCTGAAACGGTATTTATATTGGTTGGTTCCAATGTTGGAGAACGTGAAAGCCTTATGAATCAAGCGATTGAGAGGATGAATGGCATTTGCGGGAGAGTGGTGGCGAAATCGCCGGTCTATGAGTCGGAGCCATGGGGGTTTGAGTCGGAAAACTGGTTTCTGAATCAGGTGGTGAAAATGGAGACTCAGTTCGGGCCCGATGAGTTGATGAAGCGGCTTCTCGCCATCGAACTTGAACTCGGTCGTGACAGGGTGACGCCGCATGAAGGCTATGTATCACGCCCGATGGACCTCGACATACTTTATTTCGGGAATCAGATTATTGAAACAGAATATGTTACAGCGCCACATCCACGCCTTCATCTGCGTCGCTTCACTCTGATGCCTCTCTGCGACCTGTGTCCGGAGATGCTTCATCCGCGTCTGAAAATGACAAATGCCGAACTGCTTCAGGTGTGCTGTGACAATGGTGCCGTTAAAAAATTGAATCATGAAATATAACTATATCGCTATTGAGGGAACCATGGGAGCCGGCAAGACGACTCTCTCTCACATGATTGCCAATGACTTCAACGGAAAGTTGATCCTTGAAGAGTATGAACCTGACAAGAACCCGTTCCTGGCAAAGTTCTATAACGAACCTGACAAGTACGCCTTTCAGGTTGAGATGACATTCCTGGCCCTACGCTATCAGCAGCTCAAGGATAAGCTCGGCAACCTTGACCTCTTCCACGACTTCATCATCTCCGACTATTATGTCGCCAAGTCGCTCATTTTCTCGCGCGAGAACCTGCAGCCCGACGAATACGCTCTGTTCTCAAGGTTTTTCAACATCATCTTCTCGAACGTCCCGAAGCCTGAACTTATGGTCTATCTCTATCTTGATGTTGACCATTTACAGCATAACATCAGGAAACGCGGACGCGAATACGAACAGAAAATCGATGACTCTTATCTTGAGAACCTGCAGAAGGGTTATTTCGATTTCATCAGGCAGCAGAACGACATGCGCATTTTGATTTTAGACACCAACAACCTCGATTTCGTGGCGAACAGGAAAGACTACGACAAGATCATTGAGGCGATTGACTGTCCGTATGACACAGGCATTCACCGCTTGGTGCTTTAGATAACAGGCAAGATACAAAAAAAGGAGGCTCACCGCAAAGTGAACCTCCTTTTCTATAATAATGTGTTATTTCATTTCGGTGTTTATTGTCACACCGGCACGTCTGAACTGTGAGAACAGACCCTTTATTTCAGGATATTTAGCCACAAGATTGTTTAACGTGGCTCTTCTGTCGCTTGCATTTTTGAGCTGTTCGACGATGTCGTCTTTGTCTTTGATGTCAGAACCTTCGATGGCTCTGTAAAGGCCTTCCCAGTCGCCGCCGTTTGCAACAATTTCGATTTCTGCATCTCCGATCTTGTCTCCGAGTTCGTCTTTAACAAATTCAGCTGCAATGTTGGCGCGGTCTTCGGCGAGTTTCTTGTTCTGGTCTTCTGAGCCTTCCGGCGAGGCAAATCCTTCAACGACAATGCTGCTTATCACATATCCTTTGTCGAGGTCGTAGGCAGCTCTTGCAATGGCGTTCTTGTTTGCCTGATTGTCGATTTTCTCTGATGTGCCGACTGGGAACATGATGTCTGTGTAATTCTGGTGTCCCATTCTCTCTCTGACATCGACTTCTTTGACAGGTACTGAGACGTAAACTGTGTCGGTCTTCTTAGGGCATGAGCACTGGATGATCTGAGGGGTCATTCTTTCCATGAGTGCTTCCCTCTTCGCTCTTCTGTCGCATGATGTGCTGAGTTTGAAACGGACACCGACATTGGCTTTCATGATCCAATCGTCATGTTTCCCTGATGAGACGCCTTCAAGAAGGTCGGTGTTGCAGTATGAAGCTGTTCCGTCAAAGAAAATGTCAGTGTGTTTGCTCATCTTGTATGTCAGTTCGAGGCCCATTGGGACTTCGGCGACTACGCGTCTGCTCTGGATGCCGTTGCCTTTCAGACCTGGAGTGCAGTCGTCGTATCCGTATTTGATGGTCTTGCCGTCTTTGACGGTCGTGCCTCTGTACTGTATGACACCGATACCGATGTGCGGGACCAAACCGAACTTGCGGTCTTCCTTGTAGTTGAACGCATTAATGAGATCGATGCCGAAGTTGAGGGTTGAAGTGATGTAGTTTGCCTGATTAACTGTCAGGAAGTTCTCTTTCTCTCCGCCATAAAGACCGTAGCCGATCTTGCCGAATACCGTCATGAAGTTATGGAAGGCGTAACCGATTCCTAAGTTGGCATTGCCTTTTATGTCACGTCCTTTCCATGCTTTGTTGTCTCCATAAAGCATGCTTGCGCCACCGTCCACTGTGAAATACCAGTAGTTGCAGTATTCGTTATCATCGTAACCGTCTGCTGATTTTGCGGCGTTTCTCTTGATGCTGTATCTTGCGCCAATGTTCAAGTTGCTGATCCAGTCGTTGTGTTTGCCTGCAGGGAAGCAGTCAATGCGGTCTGTATCAAGGAATTTGGCTGTGTAATCGAGATAGAGATTCCATTTCGGGCTGATGTTGAAGCCGAGTTGGAGGCCCACAGGAATAGCGGCTGCGATGACTCTCTGTCCGAAACCGTTACCACGCGTGTTGTCTTTATCACGGTTGTTGTAGCCGATGAATTCTGTATATCCGTCAGTTGTCTCAACCTTTGTCCTGTACTGGATGTGGCCGATACCGACGTGTGGTGTCAGCGTCACCAGACGGTCAGCTTTGTAACCTCCGATGAGGTCAATCAGACTGAGTGTGAGATTGATGTCTCCTTCAACGTAATTGCCTTCTTTGATGGAAAAAACATTTTTCATATCACCTCTAAACGTGCCGTAGCCGATGTTGGCCTTAATCCCGAAATACTTGTCGAACTGAAGACCTAACCCGAGATGTCCGCTGAAACCTGGCTTGATTTTGTTGACTTCACCTGAAAGAGCCGTGCCGCCTAACTCGCCTGTAACGTATATATGGCTCTTGAATTCCTCATTTTGCTGCCTTTCACCTGTGACGTTTTGTGCTGTCAAAACAGAAGAAGAAAATGCTAATGTAATGATTAACAATAATTTCTTGAATGTAAATTTGTTCATAGTTGTGTATTTTTGTTTTTATCTTCCTTTAGAAAAATCCTTGCAAAGATATAAAAAAAATCAAAGCCGACACAGACTTTACATTTTTTATTTTTTCCATAAATTTTTAAAAATGTGATACATTACAATCCCGCCTGTTACCGACACGTTAAGTGAATGCTTCGTACCTTCTTGCGGGATCTCTACAGCCTGCTCGCAGAACGGCAACACGGCCTCATCAACGCCATCTACCTCGTTGCCGAAGATGTATGCCGATCTCTCAGGCACTTCAAAACCGTCGAGCTTGATGCTGTTTTCAACTTGTTCCACAGCGAAAATCTTGTAATCCAATGACTTGAGTTGCTCACACGCCTCAGCTGTCGTCTTGAAATACTTCCAATCGACGCTTTCATCAGCGCCAAGTGCCGTCTTGTGAATCTCGCGGTGCGGCGGGCATGCCGTTATCCCGCAAAGAAATATGCACCCGATTCTGAATGCATCGGCGGTGCGGAAAAACGCCCCGACGTTGCTCAACGAACGTATGTTGTCGAGTACGACAACGACCGGCAGCTTTTCAACATTATGATAATCAGCTATATTCAGCCGGTTCATCTCCTGTGTAGTAAGTTTTCTCATCTTCAAAAATTTGTGCAAATTTACTTTTTTAAACGTTATTTCATCAAAAATGTTTAAATTTGCATCTTATTTTTTTTGAACTAACATACACTATAAAGTAAACTTTTAACTCCGATGGCAGGTTCTAACGACACTCCCTTGATGAAACAATATTATGCTTTCAAGGCGAAATACCCTGAGGCGATGCTGCTTTTCCGCGTTGGCGATTTTTATGAGACTTACGGTGAGGACGCTGTCAAGTCGGCAGGTATCCTCGGCATCGTGCTGACACGCCGCTCTAACGGCTCGGCTTCAGATGTCGAATTAGCAGGCTTCCCGCATCACGCACTTGACACATATCTCCCGAAGCTCGTAAGGGCCGGACTGAAAGTCGCTATATGTGAACAACTTGAAGACCCTAAAACGGCGAAAGGCCTTGTGAAACGCGGTGTCGTGGAACTCGTGACGCCGGGCATTACATACGATGATAACGTGCTGGTGCAGAAGGAAAACAACTTCCTTGCCTCTGTGCATTTCGACAGGAACGAGCTGGGGGTCGCCTTCCTCGATGTCTCGACAGGCGAGTTCTACCTCACGCAGGGAACTGCCGAATATGTTGACAAACTCCTCCAAAGCCTGAATCCCTCGGAGGTTCTCTGCCAACGTGACAAACGACGTGAGTTCATGGAGACGTTCGGCGACAAATTTTTCATCACCGTTTTCGACGACTGGGTGTTCACAGAAGACTACGCCAACGACATCCTCACGCGGCATTTCAACACGACATCACTGAAAGGCTTCGGCGTCGATGACTTTCCTAAAGGTATCGTGGCGGCCGGTGCTGCTATACATTATCTGCATGAGACTCAACATGATAAGATTGACTATATCACCTCGCTTTCGCGAATCGACCAAGGACAGTTCGTGTGGCTCGACAAGTTCACGATCCGTAACCTCGAACTGCTCAACACATCGAACCCGAACGCCAAGACGCTGATTGACGTCATCGACAAGACCGTCTCTCCGATGGGCTCGCGACTCATGCGCCGCTGGATCTCGCTCCCGCTGAAAAACAAGGAACAGATACAGGCACGCTACGAGGTCGTGGATTATTTCTTTAAGAACCGCGATGTCATCTCGAAATATCAGGACTCGATCCGGCAGGTCGGCGATCTGGAACGACTCATCTCGAAGGTGTCGCTCGGACGTGTCAGCCCACGGGAACTTTTGCAGGTGGCGAGGGCACTTGACCAGATTAAAATCATAAAGGGACTGTGTGCCGAAAGTGGCTGTGAGCCGGTGAAGGCTTTTGCCGAGCAGCTAAATCTCTGCGGATCAATATGTAATCGTATAAAAAAAGAGTTGCGACAGGACGCACCGGCTCTCGTCTCCAAAGGAAACGTCATAGCCGATGGCGTGGATTCCGAGCTTGATGAGCTTCGCAGACTCTCACGTTCCGGCAAGGACTACCTTATTAATATACAGCGGCGTGAGATGGAAGCGACAGGCATCACATCGCTGAAAGTCGGCTTCAACAACGTCTTCGGGTATTATCTCGAAGTGACAAACACACATAAGGACAAGGTTCCGGCGGAATGGATCCGCAAGCAGACCCTCACGAATGCCGAGCGTTACATCACGGAGGAACTGAAACAGTACGAACAGAAAATCCTTGGTGCGGAGGAACGCATCCAAGCCATCGAGGAGCGTGTCTATGCCGAGCTTGTCGGCGCAACGAGCGGCTTCGTTGCCCCGATACAGTTGGATGCCGCGCTTGTCGCGAAAATCGACTGTCTGGTGAGTCTCGGCTTCATCGCCCTGAACAACAACTACGTCATGCCAACGGTCGATGAGTCGTATGTACTTGATATTAAGGACGGAAGGCATCCTGTCATCGAACAGCTAATGCCGGTGGGAGAGGAGTATATCTCAAACGATGTCTATCTCGACCGCGAGAAACAGCAGATCATTATCATCACAGGCCCTAACATGTCGGGTAAGTCGGCGTTGCTGCGGCAGACTGCCTTGATAGTGCTGATGGCTCAGATCGGCTCGTTCGTGCCGGCGACATCGGCGCGTATCGGACTGATTGACAAGATTTTCACGCGGGTGGGCGCGAGCGACAACATCTCGTCGGGCGAGTCAACGTTCATGGTGGAGATGAATGAGACGGCATCAATATTAAATAATGTGTCGAACCGCAGCTTGATCTTGCTTGATGAAATAGGCCGCGGGACAAGCACTTACGACGGCATCAGCATAGCGTGGGCGATAACAGAGTATCTGCACGAACATCAGTATTGCAGGGCAAAGGTGCTGTTTGCTACACATTACCATGAACTTAACGAGATGGAAGCGTCATTCCCCCGCATCAGGAACTATCATGTGAGCGTGAAGGAGGTCGGCAACCGTGTCGTGTTCCTGCGGAAGCTGAAACGCGGCGGCAGCGCACACAGCTTCGGCATACATGTGGCGGCGATGGCAGGGATGCCGCGCAAGGTCATCGACCGCGCCGACGCACTGCTGTCGATGCTCGAGAAGTCGCACTCGCACGATAACCTCGACGAAGCAGTGAAGGAAAGCAAGAAAGTTGACGAGATGCAGCTCAGTTTCATTCAGCTCGACGACCCGCTTTTGTTGCAGATAAAAGAGGATATTCTGAACACAAACATCGACACTTTGACACCTGTCGAGGCACTGATGAAGCTGAATGAGATAAAAAAATTGTTGAAATAACTGTGTAGAAGATTGAATATCAATCGTTTTGATAAGTTACAAAAAAAATTCAAAAAATAAGTTGCAATATTGAAAAAATATGTATTTTTGCACCGTCAAAAGTCAAGCGGAATTCTCGGAGCAGCGAGAGCAAAATAAATCTTTTGTTTTATTCTGCCGAGTCGTGAAGAGAATGCTGATTGACGGAGTCAAGCGGAAATAGCTCAGTTGGTAGAGCACGACCTTGCCAAGGTCGGGGTCGCG
>JAKSMZ010000030.1 GCA_024400355.1 Bacteroidales bacterium | reverse complement strand
TTTTTTGTAAAAAATTTGTCCACGAAAAGAAATTATTGTTATTTTTGCGGCGGAAAAACAATATGTCATGCAAGAAGTAATTGGAAGAAAACCGGAACAAGAAGAACTCGAAAGGCTTTACAACTCAGGCAGACCGGAATTTGTCACCGTTTATGGAAGACGCCGCGTGGGCAAGACATTCCTCATCCGCGAACATTTCTCCGGCCGGCTCTCATTTTACCACACGGCAATATCCCCGGCCGACTTCCAAGGCAACAAGGCGGATTTGAAAAAAGAACAACTGAGAGCCTTCTGCTCAAGCATCCAGCAATATGGCGGCGACTGGGACGCATATCCGCAAGACTGGTTCGACGCTTTCGCCTGCCTTAAATCACTGCTTGAAAAACGCGACGGCAACACACGTCAGGTAGTTTTCATTGATGAATTACCTTGGATGGACACATATAAATCTGGATTTGTATCAGCCCTTGAACATTTTTGGAACGGCTGGGGTGCAAGTCAGACAAATCTCATGCTCATAGTCTGCGGCTCGGCGGCATCATGGATGAACGACAACATTATCAATAACAAAGGCGGTTTGTATGGAAGGCTCACGCATGAAATGCACCTGCACCCTTTCAATTTGGGAGAATGCGAACTTTTCTACCAATCAAGAGGGATAAGCATGGACCGTTATGACCAGCTGCAAAGCTACATGGTGTTTGGCGGCATTCCATATTACTTGGATTACCTGAAACTGGAAAACAGCCTTCCGGAAAACATCGACAATCTCTTTTTCTCCAAAGAAGCCCGGCTTAAAAAAGAATTCGAGCGTCTTTATGGCTCATTGTTTTCAAATTCTGAAAAATACATTGAAATTGTGCGTCTTCTGAGCACCAAGCGTAATGGCTTCACCCGAAAGGAAATAGCCGAGAAGACACACATCGCATATAACGGGCTTCTGACAAAGATGCTCCAATCTCTCGAAAACAGCGATTTTATCAGCAGTTATACATTCTTCGGAGGAAATGCACGAGACGTTTATTACAAACTGACTGACATGTTTTCACTGTTTTATCTGAATTTTATCGACAAAAAAAGTGTGCGTGAAGGCTTTTGGACAAAAAACATCAGAACGCCGGAATTGAACACATGGAGAGGATTAGCCTTCGAAGACGTCTGTCTCATTCATCAGTCACAAATCAAAAAAGCGTTGGGTTTCGGCGCAGTCGATGCTGTCGCCGCACCTTGGCGCAGCAAAAATAACAACGCACAGGTTGACCTGCTCTTCAACAGAAGCGACAGGGTGGTCAACCTGTGCGAAATGAAATTTGCAGCTGACGATTTTTCAATCAACAAAGACTACGATTTGGAACTTCGCAGAAAAGTTGAACGATTCATCGAAGATACAAATTGCAGGAAATCAGTCCATTTGTCGTTGGTGACAACCTACGGATTAGACAGGAACATGTATTCCGGACGTTTCCAATCTGTTGTTACTATGGACGATATGTTTTGAGGAAATCAGTCACATTCCCCTCAATCCTTGCCTTGATGTCGTCACTGTCGGCGGCTTTCTGGAACGCCTTGCCCGTCACTTTCTCGTAAAGCTCGATGTAACGGTCGGAAATTCCCGCCACGATTTCGGGTGTCATCTCCGGCACCTTCTGTCCGTCCTTGCCCTGGAAACCGTTCGCCATCAGCCATTCGCGGACAAACTCTTTCGATAACTGCTTGACTGGCAAGCCTTTGGCAAAACATTCCTCGTATTGGTCGGCTATAAAGTAACGCGACGAGTCAGGAGTGTGAATTTCGTCCATCAGGTAAATCTGGTCGCCGATCTTGCCAAATTCGTATTTCGTGTCAACGAGGATGAGACCGTGCTTTGCGGCGATTTCGGTTCCTCTTTGGAACAGTTTGCGGGTGATGACTTCGATTTTTTCGTAGTCCTCTTTGCTTATAAGTCCTTGACGGATAATCTCTTCCTTTGAAATATCCTCGTCATGGCCTTCTTCGGCCTTCGTTGTCGGAGTGATGATCGGTTCGGCGAAACGCTGGTGTTCCTTCATTCCGTCGGGGATGTTGACGCCGCAGATTGTGTGCTGTCCGCTCTTGTAGGTGCGCCACGAGCTGCCTGTGAGGTAGCCGCGGATGATCATCTCGACCGGAAACGGCTTGCACAGCTTGCCCACAGTGACCATCGGATCCGGAGTTGCGATCTTCCAGTTCGGCACGATGTCGGTTGTCATGTCGAGGAACTCGGCTGCTATCTGGTTGAGAATCTGTCCTTTATACGGGATTCCTTCAGGAAGAATCACATCAAAAGCGGAGATGCGGTCGGTGGCGACCATCACCAAGTATTTGTTGTCGATGAAATAAACGTCGCGGACCTTGCCGTGATAGACTTTGGTTTGACCGTCAAAGTTGAAATCGGTTCTT
This sequence comes from Bacteroidales bacterium, assembly GCA_024400355.1. Taxonomy (GTDB): domain Bacteria; phylum Bacteroidota; class Bacteroidia; order Bacteroidales; family F082; genus Limimorpha. The sequence goes on along the minus strand of JAKSMZ010000030.1, from coordinate 10,830 downwards.
GTTAATGCTTTCATAGTTACTAATATGCAACCGCTATGCGGTAATTATTTGTTAATTGTTTGATTATTATCATTTTCGTCATTATCATCGTGATAGAATTTCTTGTAGGCGTTGACGATTTCTGTCACGAGTTTATGTCTGACAACGTCTTTTTCATCAAGGAAGATAAACTCGATGCCTTTCACATCTTTCAGAATATCAATGGCTTGCGGCAGACCAGAAGGTTGGTTCTTAGGCAAGTCAATTTGTGTCACATCGCCGGTGATGACAAATTTCGCGTCGCGTCCCATGCGTGTGAGGAACATCTTTAGCTGTGCGCGTGTGGCGTTCTGGGCTTCGTCAAGGATGACGAAAGCGTGGTCGAGGGTTCGGCCTCGCATGAAGGCGAGCGGTGCGATTTCGATTGTGCCGTCCTCCATGTAGCCTTGCAGTTTCGCCTGCGGAAGCATGTCGCGCAGGGCATCATAAAGCGGCTGCAGATACGGGTCGAGCTTCTCTTTCAAGTCGCCGGGCAGAAAGCCGAGGTTCTCCCCTGCTTCGACTGCGGGACGCGTCAGGATTATGCGTCTGACCTCGCGGTTTTTCAGTGCGCGGACTGCAAGGGCGACGGCAGTATATGTCTTTCCCGTTCCGGCAGGACCGATGGCAAACAGCATGTCTTTCTTTCCAACAGCCGTCACCATCTTTTTCTGGTTCACAGTAATCGCTTTGATTTGCAAACCGTTACGGCCATAAACCAAAACATCCTTGTCGTCCGTATCTTTGATTATATCAATTTCAGATGTTGCATGCATGACATTTTCAATCACTTGCGGTGTAATATTTCCGTAACGTTCAATGTGATTTATCAGCAGATTGAGCCTGTCGAGAAAACAATTCACCTCCTCGTCTTCCCCAATAATCTTTACGAAGTCGCCGCGAGCGATGATCTTCAGTTTTGGAAACAATCCTTTTATCATTGTAAGATACTGATCATTAGTACCATACAAATTATTCGGGTCTATATTTTCGATTTGTACAATCTGTTCGGACATCTGATTTTTGAATAATTTTACCGCCTGCAAAAATAATAAAAAATGTTCATAACTTTTTTATTTCTGCATTTTCAAATCATAATGATTAATGTAATTTTGCAGCCGTCATATTGATTAATGAAACAAACAATAAAAAATTATGGCAATAATAACACTAACAAGCGATTGGGGACTCTCCGACTATTACGTCGCCGCGGTGAAAGGCACGATATATTCGGCGATGCCGGATGCAACTATCGTTGACATCACGCACAACATAGAGCCTTGGGACGTCACATCAGCCGCTTTCATCATAAAAAACTGTTACACGAGTTTTCCTGAAGGTACGATTCACATCATTGCAATTGAGACTGAGGAATCTGTTCAGAATCCGCATGTTGCCTTGAAGGCGAACGGACATTATTTCATCGGCACTGACAACGACATTTTCTCTCTAATCCTCGGCGATGACTCGTATGAAGCCGTGACGATAGAAGTGCCGCAAGATACGGATTTCTTCACTTTCACCACGCGCGACAGATTCGTGAAGGTGGCGGCTATGATAGCTAAAGGTATGTCTTTCAGTGAGATAGGCAAACCATACCCACAAATAAAGAAGAGATACAACTTCCAGCCGACCATTGAGGGCAACTGCATCCGCGGCATGGTGACATACATCGACTCTTACGAAAACATCATCACCAATATTTCAAAGGAACTGTTTGACAGCCAACGAAACGGCAGGAACTTTGAGATTCGTTTCGGACGTTATGTCATCGACAGCATCTGCAACGGTTACAACGATGTTGACATACCATGCAATCTCGCCATTTTCGGATCACATGGCTATTTAGAGATTGCCATAAACCACGGTCATGCTGCGTCTTTGCTCGGTTTGACAAAGAACACACCCGTTGATATAGTCTTCAAATAGCAGTTATTTATCTCCGAAGCTACTGCCATCGAAACAATGTGTGCAGAGTTTGTCTTTAGGCAAGCCGATAGCCCTGCATATTGTCTCCAAGTTACTGAATTTCAACGTATCAACACCGATATGTTTACGGAGCATCTCAACGAGATTTGCGTATTGTTTTGTTGTGTTGTCGCAATACAATTCGAGGTTGCAGGTGTTACCACCTTCAAGCTCCTGGATGCAGCGGCGGGTGACAAGCTCAAGTTCGTTCTTTGATGCACTGAAGTTAAGGAAATTACAGCCATATATCAACGGAGGGCAGCTTATTCTGATGTGAACCTCCTTCGCGCCGTAATCGTAGAGCATCTTCACGTTGTCGCGCAGCTGTGTGCCTCTCACTATTGAGTCATCGCAGAAAACGACACGTTTGCCATTCAGCAGATCACGGTTCGGAATGAGTTTCATCTTTGCCACATGCTCTCTTTGTTCCTGACTCACAGGCATGAAACTCCTCGACCACGTAGGTGTGTATTTCACAACCGAACGCATGTAAGGAATGCCGCTGCCATGAGAATAGCCGATTGCCATTCCTATTCCTGAATCAGGTATCGGGGCAACATAGTCGGCTTCGATGTCATCGTTCTTGCCCATCTCGAAACCGCCGCGATAACGCATCTCTTCAACATTGACACCTTCGTACGACGTTGCCGGGAACCCGTAGTAAATCCACAGGAACGAGCACACCTGCATCTTGTCGTTTGGCGCAAGGAGCTGCGTTATCCCGAATTCAGAAATCCTCACAATCTCACCAGGCCCGACAAAACGCTCTGTCTCATAGTCGAGATTGACGTAACTATGACTTTCAGAAGCCATAACGTAGCCGTTGTCATTCTTTCCGATGACGATAGGCGTGCGTCCATACAGGTCACGGGCGGCGATGACACCGTCACTTGTCAGAATGAGCATCGAGACCGAACCTTTCACCTTCCTGAACACATTCTGTATGCCATCAACAAAGTCCTTTCCCTGTGTTATGAGCAGTGCAACAAGTTCTGTCGGATTGGTATCGCCATGGCTCAACTCGGCAAAATGCTGCATATTGTCGAGACATTCTTTTTCCAATTCTTTGATATTCATAATCTTTGCGACAGTAACAATGGCAAATTTACCTAAGTGAGAGTTGACAACTATAGGTTGTGCGTCAGTGTCACTGATGATTCCAATGCCACTGTTGCCTTGGAATTTGTCGAGTTCCTGATCAAACTTCGTCCTGAAATATGAACCTTTCAGACTGTGGATCGAACGGTTGAAAACATTACCATCGAAAGTACAGATACCGCCCGATGAAGTTCCTAAATGCGAATGATAATCAATACCATAGAATAAGTCTGTGATGCATGGTCTTTTTGATACAATTCCGAAAAATCCGCTCATTGTGTTGTATTTTGGTGTAACGTTTTTGACGCTGCAAATATACGGAAAAGTACATTACTGCGAAATCCGTATCACCAGAATTTATTTTATTTTACTGTTGGCCTCCGGGTTGTCCCATCGGCCAACAGCAAAACCGCAATTATTGTTTGCACCTTCGCTCACTAACAGCCATCACATATCCAACACCCAAAAGCGCAAGTACAAATGTTCCGGATTCAAGTGGTGCTTGATTGTAATCATCTTGACTGCCATGATAATCAGGAAATTCAGGAAAGTTTCCGTATCGACTGTCGTAGTCATAATAATCTGAGAAAAACAAATCCGTTGACTGTGACAATACGCTGAATGCCATGCAACATGACATCATTATTGCAATGAGAACCTTTTTCATCGCTGAATAGTTTTTAAAAAGCTATTACCTGATGACAATTTTCCGTGTTTTGGTCTTCTCCCCTCCAATTCTCACGAAATAAACGCCGGGAGTCATACCTTCTACATTGATTGTCTGTTCATTACAATTAACATCACGGCACATCACCATTCTTCCCATCAGGTCGATGATCTGTAATTCACCAATTGCATTTGTCACCAATTCGCTTCCCGACTGGTAAACATAAATGCCATCATCTTCTTCGTTGTCATTTATGTTACTGCCTTGGTACATCTTGATCATGAACCGGTCTTTATCATCAACAGGCGAGCCGATGAACTCATAATACTTTTCAACCAGCATATCAATGTCACAGTCGGTTTGAAGATCAACCAGATGGAGGTAAGTTATTTCATTTCCGGAAGCATCATCAACATCAACTGATAATTTATAAGTTCCTGTTGTCGCGACATTTAGTGAGACCGTGAAACTGCCAACATTCTCATCGAGCACAGCAATGGCTTTGTCATCTATTGACAATGAAGGAATTGCATCATTTTGATGCGGAAACTTCGACATTTCAGGTTTTTCTTCGGGAGAAGATGCCAAAATTGCGTAAACACGATCCTCGTATTTGTCGTTTTCAACTTTAACTGAAATAACACTCTGTTCTGTTTTGGCATTTTTTGCCGTTGTTTCATTCTTCTTGATCACAACAGGTCTTGACTCGTCAGTCTGCACGAGGAAAGCCTCACCCGGGGCAATCTCATCCGTGTTGCCAACGTGCACTTCCCAGGCTCCGGCATCCGTCGCCAAGCAGAATCCGCTGAAATCAGCACCTTGGACGTTTGCCAATGATATTGATTTAAGGAATGGATTCCCAAGCAGATTAAAACCTTTAAGCATTTCATTTTCAGATGAATAAGTTAAATTCCTTTCAACATCTTCTGTATTCAGTTCTCCACAGAAATGCAGTGCCGTCCCTTCTTTTGAGGCATAAAGATAGCCTTCGCCTGAGTACAGACTCGTGAAATCGTTCTCTTCATTTTTATAGTTCAGCCACGATGATTTCGGTTCTGAATACAGATACAAGTCATAGTCATTGTTGCCGCTCGTCAGAAGCCCTGAAACGGCAGTAACCTTGACACTTCCGGCAATGGGCGAACTGATTCCGTACCAGCCATCTGTCGCAAGAAACTCTGTCCCCCACTGCGATGAAGCGTCAATCTCTTTGGCAAAAGTGGCATAAACACCTTCGTTGCAGTCAATCTGTCCGCCGTCAATGATGAGCAAATCCGGGTTTTTGTTTCCAATCATGTTACCGGAAAGCATTGCGTTATCACTGACAGTCACCACATCAGCCAGTGAGGTTGGATTTGTCCAAACTGTATTTTCGGTTATCGTGAGAGGCGATGATATGACATCTATCGAAGTGCAATAGCAACGGACGGCACACACTCCCCTTTTGTAAAGCTGAATGGCTTTCTGCGTTCCCTTGTAATATCTGAAACGTTTTTGTCCTGACGTTGAATTATAACGTAAAACAATTGTGTCTGAAGCCGCTACCACAGCATTGCCTTCCTCATCAATGCCGATGTAATTGTCGTAAACTGTCGTCTGGTTTGCGTTTAGCCCCGCTGTGCCGCTCGTTCTTCCTATATAAAAACCTGACGATGATCTTATTGAATATGCCGCTGTCGTTTTCGAAATCGTGAAAACAGCGGAATTTGTCTCGGCATTTGACATTATCACACCATTAGTTATATCAACCCCAATGTTATTCTCATTGACATCAAGACTTTCAAGTCCTCCGTTAAAAGCCACCTCATTTTCTTCATTCACAATAAGATACGTTCCAGAATAATCATCAAGGGGCGTTGTGACTTTCTCAAAGGAACCACTTTTCTCAATGGCATACACCGCATAAAGTGTCACATCATCTGTCACGACATACGGGTTTTCGAGAATTGCCGGTTGCGTGTCTGACGGCGAACTCATCGGGTTGAGGCTCCAGCCCTGAAAAGCAAAGCCGTTTATCACTTCCGGCACCTTCAACGCAACTGTCGCGCCATCACCACATTCAACCTGCGATGTCACACCGTTTTCATTGTATGTTATTGTGTATGAAGCAGTGACAACCGCTTTATAGATACTGACATTTCCTGTTGCAGTAGCATAACAGGAGAACAAATCGCTACCACTGTTGTAACGCAAATTGTTATTGGTATTCTCACCTTGCGCCATCACCGTTGCAACTCCATTTTCATCAATGTCAATGACAAAAGAGCCGTTAGCATCGTTTTCAGCCTGTGTCCTGAGATAATTGCCAGTCTTTGACGCGGCGTAAAGATAACCGTCTCCCACAAACAACGCCAAGGTGTTTGGCAACGTTCCTTCCTGAAGTGTAATCACTTGAACATCAGACGATAATGTACATTGATTATCAGTTTTTACAATCTCAGCCTGACCTCGATTATTGGCATTTTGAGTTGTGCTCAGCGCAAAATCTTCGGCTGCTGACGCGATAATAATCTGGTCACCGGCATTGAGGTTGGCGGCATCGGTGACGAGGTTCCATGTTGTTTCTCCGCACACTACGGAGGTGCTTGACAGTAAGCATAGCACTGCCAGCAAAGATAAAAAACGTTTCATCTTCATAAATTTTGTTAATAAAAAAGTTAGCAGACTCAAAAAGTCACAAACGACGAGTGATTTTCATGACCGTTTTTGTCTATATCATTTGCCGCAAAAATACATATTATTTTCATACGCACAGCAAAAAAATTAAAAAATATTTTTTGCAACAAATTGGCAATCAATATGTTAAACAACTACTATTAATATAACTATTACTATATGGAATTCACCGGAATCAAGTCACATTAACTATGGTTCGCGCGGTTTCTTTTTTCATTTTACAAATATGTCATGTCAAATTATTTATTACCTTTGCAAAAATTTTCAGAAATCAATCAAACAAAAATAGAAATCATGAGTAACCAGAAAAAACTTTTTGAGGAGTTTCCGCCTGTCTCGACAGAGCAGTGGGAAGCTGTCATTGAAAAAGACCTCAAAGGAGCCGATTACAACAAGAAACTTGTCTGGAAGACTGCGGAAGGCTTTCAGGTGAGACCGTATTATCGCGCGGAGAATCTGAAGGACATCGCCTGGACTGACATCAAGCCGGGTGAGTTCCCATATATCCGCGGCAACAAAGAGCAGGGCAACACCTGGCTTATTTGCGAAGACATCGTTGTAAAAGATTATCATTCAGCTAATAAGAAGGCTTTGGAGGCCATCGGACGAGGTGCCAACGCCATTTCATTCCGTCTCGAGACAGACAAACCTTACGATGCGGTGGAAATCTCAGGACTTCTCAACGGCATCGACGCCAAGAAGGTGGAAATCAACTTCTACCACAACAAATATCATCTTCCGCTTCTGGAAATGATGTCGAAGATTCCGGAGATCCACGGCTCGTTGAACTACGACCCGCTCACACGTTACATCCGTCGCGGCACGTGGCTCGTGACAGAGAACACCGACATGGAGCTTGCGGCCATCCTCACAAAAGCCGAAATCCCTGGCGTTCAGACTATTGGAGTTAACGCGCACGTCTTCACAAACGCCGGTGCGACAATCTCGCAGGAAATGGGAATCGCCCTCTCAATCGGTGTCGAATATATCGACCAGATGCTTGCCAAAGGCCTGACAATCGATGAGATAGCACCGAAGATGCGCTTCAACGTGGCAGTCGGACAGAACTACTTCATGGAGATGGCGAAGATGCGTGCATACCGTATGCTCTGGGCCGAGATCCTCAAGGCTTACGGCGCGAAAGAAGAAAACTGCAAGATGCACATCCACGCATTCAACGCATTGATTAACATGAGCTTGTATGACCCATACGTCAACATGCTCCGCACAACGACAGGCACAATGTCGGCAGTTCTCGGCGGTGTTGACTCGTTCTCGGTCACTCCGTTCGATGCCACATTCGAGGAGACGACAGAGTTTGCTGACCGCATCGCCCGCAATCAGCAGCTCATCCTCAAAGAGGAAGCACATTTCGACAAGGTCGCTGACCCGGCAGCCGGTTCATATTATATCGAAAACCTCACGCAATCGTTGGAAAACGCAGCATGGACGCTCTTCAACCAGATTGAAGACGAAGGCGGTTACCTCGCATCAGTGCGCAAAGGCACAATCCAGAACATCGTGAAGGAAAGCGCGGCAAAACGCTTCGGCAACCTCGCCACACGCCGCGAGACCATCCTCGGAACAAACCAGTACCCGAACTTCACCGAGACCATGAAATTCAACCCGGCGGAATGGGTGTTCAAGGCCAACTGCAAACGCGACGAGAAAGCCGACATCGACACCATCGTGACATTCCGCGTGGCACAGCAGTTTGAGGCAATGCGTTATGCAACAGACGTTTACGCACAGACGAACAAACGTCCTGTCGCATGGATGTTCACCTACGGCAACCTCGCCATGCTGAAGGCACGCGCCAACTTCGCGTCGAACTTCTTCGCATGTGCAGGCTTTGAAGTACATGACAACGCAGGTTTCAAGACATTGGAAGCAGGCATCGAGGCGGCACGTCAGGCCAAGCCGGAAATCGTCGTCATCTGCTCATCGGATGAGGAATACGGCGAAGGCAACGCGCTCCGCATCTTCAACGAACTCAAGAACGACGCCATCGTCGTCCTCGCAGGCAACCCGGAAGGCACCGCCGACATCCTCAAAGAAGCCGGCATGGAGTATTTCATCCACGTCAAGAGCAACGTCCTCGAGACATTGCAGAGTTTCCAGAAGAGATTAGGTATAACAAAATAAGAAAGGAGTTAAAATGAAACCAGATTTCAAGAAAATAGACATCAACGCTATACCTGAGTCAAAGACAAAGGCCGACTACAAGGCCGACTGGGAGACCGTTGAACACATCAACGTGAAGCCGGCATACACCGCCGAAGACCTCGCAGACATGGAGCACCTCAACTATGCAGCAGGCATCGCCCCTTACCTCCGCGGACCTTACTCGACCATGTACGTCATGCGTCCCTGGACAGTCCGTCAGTATGCAGGTTTCTCGACAGCCGAGGAGTCGAACGCATTCTACCGCCGCAACATCGCAGCAGGCCAGAAAGGTCTTTCGGTCGCCTTCGACCTCGCCACACACCGCGGCTACGACGCTGACCACGAACGCGTCATGGGCGACGTCGGCAAGGCCGGCGTGAGCATCTGCTCCGTCGAAGACATGAAAGTGCTGTTCGACCAGATCCCTTTGAACAAGATGTCAGTCTCCATGACAATGAACGGCGCGGTGCTGCCGATCCTGGCGTTCTACATCGTTGCGGCATTGGAACAGGGCGCAAAATACGAAGAGCTTCAGGGCACGATCCAGAACGACATCCTGAAAGAGTTCATGGTGCGTAACACATACATCTATCCGCCTGAGTTCTCGATGAGAATAATCGCCGACATCTTCGCGTTCACGTCGCAGAACATGCCGAAGTTCAACTCAATATCCATCTCCGGCTACCACATGCAGGAAGCCGGCGCCACATGCGACATCGAGCTGGCCTACACCCTCGCCGACGGCTGGGATTACCTCCGCACAGGCGTGAAGTCGGGTCTCGACATCGACGCTTTCGCGCCGCGTCTCTCGTTCTTCTGGTGCTCCGGAATGAACCATTTCATGGAGATAGCGAAGATGCGTGCGGCACGTATGCTCTGGGCAAAGATCGTGAAGACCTTCAACCCGAAGAGCGACAAGTCGCTGGCACTCCGCACACATACACAGACTTCAGGCTGGTCGTTGACCGAACAGGATCCGTTCAACAACGTCGCACGCACATGCGTCGAGGCTATGGGTGCGGCACTCGGCCACACACAGTCGCTCCACACCAACGCCCTCGACGAAGCCATCGCGCTTCCGACCGACTTCTCGGCTCGTATCGCGCGTAACACCCAGATTTACATCCAGGAAGAGACCAACATTTGCCGCACCGTTGACCCGTGGGCCGGCTCATATTACATCGAGTCGCTGACCAAGGAGATCGCCGACAGGGCGTGGGAGCACATCATGGAGATTGAGGCTATGGGCGGCATGGCAAAGGCTATCGAGACAGGTCTCCCAAAGATGCGCATCGAAGAGGCGGCGGCCCGCAAGCAGGCGAGAATCGACGCCGGCAACGAGACAATCGTCGGCATCAACAAATACCGTCTCGAACATGAAGACGCCATCGACACGTTGGAGGTCGATAACACGGCGGTCCGCGAGTCACAGATCAAGCGTCTTAACGCACTCCGCGCAAGCCGCAACGAGGCCGACGTGCAGCGTTGCCTCGAAGCCATCACAGAGGCGGCCCGCACAGGCAACGGCAACCTCCTCGCCCTCGCGATAGAGGCGGCGAAGGTCCGCGCCACATTGGGCGAGATCTCAATGGCATGCGAGAAGGTCGCAGGTCGTTATAAAGCTGTTATTCGTTCAATATCAGGAGTTTATTCTATGGAAGCAAAAGGTAATGACAAATTCGCCAAGGCGCAGGCCATGGCCGACGAGTTCGCAAAGATGGAAGGCCGCCGTCCGCGTATCATGATTGCAAAGATGGGTCAGGACGGTCACGACCGTGGCGCGAAGGTCGTCGCGACAGGCTATGCGGATATAGGCTTCGACGTTGACATGGGACCGTTGTTCCAGACACCGGCAGAGGCAGCACGCCAGGCGGTGGAGAACGATGTCCACATCCTCGGAGTCTCATCACTCGCGGCAGGTCACAAGACACTCGTTCCGCAGGTCATCGAAGAGTTGGCCAAGCTCGGTCGCCCCGACATCATGGTGGTCGTCGGCGGCGTCATCCCTCCGCAGGACTACCAGTTCCTCTACGACGCAGGCGCGGCAGCCATCTTCGGACCTGGCACGATAGTGTCGGATTCGGCGATGAAGATGCTCGAACTGCTCATCGAGATGAGGAAGTAGTTAAGAGATAAGAGAGTAGAGTTAAGAGAGGCTGGCGCAAGATGCCGGTCTCTCTTTTTAATTCTCGAAATTCTTGAACAAGTCGTTGTAATACAGGTTCATGGGGTTTAAA
>JAKSMZ010000003.1 GCA_024400355.1 Bacteroidales bacterium | reverse complement strand
CCCTATCACCTAACACCTTGTCCACTACGCTCGTCTCTAACGGTTCAAAGGAGATTTCCTGAACGTTGACAATTTCCTTCCCTTTAGGGACAACGATTTCAAATGTATCACCTATCTTCTTGCCAATCAATGCCTTGGCGACTGGCGACATAAACGACAAAAGGCCTTTCGACGAGTCGGCTTCATCGACACCCACAATGCGAACCGTCCTGCCGTTGTACCTCACCCACGCCCCAAAGCTGACGGCATCTTTGTCGGCCTTCGACAAATCAACCTCTACTGCCGAGTTGATCCTATCGGCAAGCAGTTTGAGTTTTGCATCAATAAAATTACAAACGATGTAATTGCCATTCGCTTCAGCACGTTGATTCTCAAGCTCTTGACGTTCATTATTCAAAGCCTCAAGTCCTTCATGCGTGACATAATTAGGCATCCCCTTGGGCAGATGCGCCCTCGGCGGCACCATCGGAATCTCTTCCTGATCTCCTTCTTTTATAAACCCTCGGCTCATGAAATGCTGGTTATTGACTGAATTTTACAAATCCAGTCTTAATTCAATATCAAGTCAAAACGGCCGGCTTTTGTCTTGACGCACTCGTAAGATGCCGCAAACTGCAGTATTGTGTTCAGCGCATTTCTGCTTGGTTTCATGTCGTCGCAGATGTCTGTCACAGCGGCTCTTATCTCATCTTCAAATGCGTTGTCATTCTGGAATGACAGTAATGTTGGAGTAATTTTCAGACCCATAGGCACTTATTTTCGTTAATAATCGAAGCAATAACGCCTGTTGTCTGTGGTTTATTATTCCGATACGGAAAAGTTTTTTATGTTTGGAGTTTGGAGAGTTGAGAGTGGAGTTTATATAATGATAATTTCACTCTCAACACTTCACTCTCAACACTTTACACGGCAAGGGTGAGGTTTTTCTCTTTTGCCATTTTTCTCAGGTTGATAATGGCATAACGCATTCTTCCGAGTGCTGTGTTGATGCTCACATTCGTCGCATCGGCGATTTCCTTGAACGACATATCGGCATACATTCTCATCTGCAGCACCTCACGCTGTTCATCGGGAAGGAAGCCAATCATAGTACGCAAATCGCTGTAAATCTGTTCTGTAACGATTCTTTCTTCAACAGACGGGTCGGTGACTCTCGCATTTTCGATGAGGTCGTAATCGTCCTTTGTCGGGTCAACCATCGGCAGACGTTTTGACTTGCGGAAATAATCGATAATGAGATTATGTGCGATGCGCATGGCAAACTGGATGAACTTGCCTTCTTCGTTATAGGCGCCGGCTTTTATCGTGCGTATAATCTTCAAAAACGTATCCTGAAAAATATCATCGGCAAGCTGCCTGTCCCTGACAAGCATCATGATGTATGAAAAAACTTTATCCTGATATTTGTCAACCAATAATTTGAAACTTGCGACGTCACCATTCTGGTAACGAACCACCAATTCCCTGTCGTTAATTATTTCAGACATAAGTCCCCCTTTTTTAAGGTTTTACAATTTAAAAAAGGTAAAATTTATTCGATAGCGACTCTCCTATATTTATTGGTTTAACTTGATTTTTACTGTTGCAAAAATTTCCGCAAATATAAAGCCAATTTCAATATCGTGCAAGTTTTTTTTGTAATTTCGTGAAATTTTTTTTGACAGCATATTCTGATGGAGAGACTAACGAATATAGAGATACACGGAGCGAGGGTTAACAACCTGAAAAACATTGACTTAAGCATACCGAAGAACAAGTTGATTGTCATCACTGGACTATCAGGTTCTGGCAAGTCATCATTGGCATTCGACACCATTTATGCGGAGGGGCAGCGTCGTTACGTGGAGAGTTTGAGCGCATACGCGCGTCAATTCATGGGGCGTTTGAGCAAACCTGACGTCGATTTGATTACCGGATTATCGCCCGCCATCGCGATCCAGCAGCGCACGATGACTTCCAATCCGCGTTCCACCGTCGGCACGACGACAGAGATATACGAATACCTCAAGCTCCTTTACGCCCGCATCGGACGCACCTACTCCCCCATTTCCGGCAAGGAAGTGAAAAGAAATCAGGTCGGCGATGTCATTGATTTCATACTCGGACAAAAAGGCCAAGCCGTTTATATCCTTTCGCCAATCACATTGCCCGAAGGCAGAACGCTCCAGGAACATCTCAACATCCTGCTCCAACAAGGATTTAACAGATTGATTGTCAAAGGCGAACTAATCAGAATAGAAGATTATCTGAAAGGAAAATGCCACGACAAGCCGAATGACATCCGCATCATGGTTGACCGCTTGAAAGTCAACGACAAGACCAGCGATCTCATCGGACAACTCGCTGATTCCATTCAGACTGCATTTTACGAAGGCGGCGACAACTGCATTGTCATGGTTGACAACGGCGGCGAGAAGAAAGAACACGCATTCTCGTCGCGTTTCGAGGCCGACGGCATCACCTTCGAGCCACCGACATCACACCTGTTTGCGTTCAACAACCCGTATGGCGCATGCAAGACCTGTGAAGGCTTCGGCAACATCATAGGCATTGACGAAGACCTCGTTGTGCCTGACAAGTCGCTTTCAATATACGACAACGCCATTGCCTGCTGGAGAGGCGAAAAGATGAGCGAGTTCCGCGATCACCTTGTCAGAAATGCCCGTCATTTTGATTTTCCGATTCACAAGCCATATTATGAACTCACTGAAAATCAGAAGGAAACGCTTTGGAATGGAAACAAATATTTCACTGGCATCAATGAGTTTTTCGATCAGGTACAAGCCGAGTCGTACAAGATACAGTACAGAGTCATGCTCTCGCGTTACCGCGGCAAGACCATTTGTCCGGAATGCAAAGGCAAGAGACTGCGCAAAGAAGCGAGTTACGTTAAGATAAGCGGTAAAAGCATCACCGACCTTGTCACGATGCCACTTTCAGAACTGAACATATTCTTCAACACACTTCAGCTCTCAGAATCCGACGCGACAGTTGCGGAACGTCTTCTCGTTGAGATAAGAAACAGGCTTGGTTTCCTTGACGAGGTAGGGCTTGGATACCTCACGCTCAACCGTGCATCCAACACGCTATCGGGCGGCGAGTCGCAGCGAATAAATCTCGCGACATCACTCGGAAGCAGCCTCGTCGGTTCGACATACATACTCGATGAGCCAAGCATCGGCCTTCATTCTCGTGACACTCAACGGCTTATCAAAGTCTTGAAACGCCTGCGCGACATCGGAAACACCGTCATCGTAGTTGAACACGACGAAGAGATCATACGGGCTGCCGACCAGATCATCGACATCGGGCCGATGGCAGGACGCTTCGGCGGCGAGTTGGTTTTCCAGGGCGACATAAAAGCGATGTTGAAAAACACCCAGTCACTGACTGCACAGTACATCACCGGGAAAATGGAGATTCCTGTTCCCAAGCGACGCAGGAAGTGGAACAACGCCATTGAGTTTGACGGATGTCTTGAGCATAACCTCAAGAATATCAACGTCAAAATACCATTGAACATCCTCACCGTCGTCACTGGAGTGAGCGGTTCGGGCAAGTCATCGTTGGTGAACAGCATCATTTACACATCACTGAAGAAATATCTTGGCGGGACAGCCGAGAAGACAGGTTCCTTCGGAAAGATGCACGGCAGTTTGCAGGCGATAAAAGCCGTCGAGATGATCGACCAGAACCCGATAGGAAAGTCAACACGCTCAAATCCAGTGACTTACGTCAAAGCCTTTGATGACATTCGCGCCTTGTTCGCCGAACAGAAACTGGCGAAAATGCGCGGCAACAAAGCCGGTTATTTCTCGTTCAACGTGCCAGGCGGACGATGCGACAACTGCGAAGGCGAAGGTACCTTGAAAGTCGAGATGCAGTTCATGGCCGATGTTTATCTGCAATGTGATGTCTGCCATGGAATGCGTTACAAAGAAGAGGCTCTCGAAGTAAAATTCCTCGAGAAGAACATTTTCGATATTCTTGAGATGAGCATCGACGAAGCCATCAAATTCTTCAGCCAGCCAAATGGCAACAAGAACATCACCGACCGCATCGTAATGAAACTCAAACCGTTACAAGACGTAGGATTAGGTTATTTAAAGATGGGTCAGGCATCATCAACACTCTCAGGCGGCGAAGCGCAAAGGATAAAGCTCGCTTCATTCCTGGTCAACGGCACCAACGAGCAGCCGACTCTGTTCATCTTCGATGAGCCGACGACAGGACTGCATTTCCACGATGTGAACAAACTGCTTGCCGCTTTTGAGGCGTTGATTAACAACGGGCATTCGCTGGTCGTCATTGAGCACGACCCTGATGTCATCAAAACGGCAGACTGGGTCATTGACCTCGGTCCGGAAGGCGGCGACAAAGGCGGAAACCTTGTCTTTGAAGGCACGCCGGAGGAACTCACAAAATGCAAAGAGAGCTTCACTGCCAGTGTGTTAGCAAAGAAACTCCCTTAAAAATTTTAAAGTCTCGATATTTTAAGTGTAAATCAAAGTCGCAGTGACTTTTGAGAAGTCTTTGTTTTTCAAGTCTTCAGGGTTTATTAAGACGTGCATCATCCCGAAATCCACGAAGTTGAGATTAAAGTCGTCGTCTTCATCGGAATCGACTTGCAGAAGTTCCACCCAGCCTTGGTATGGGGCGTCCCAGTCTTCCCACGGCATGTCAAACGGCAGACCGAGCAATTTGTGTCCGTCGCTGCCAGGCTTGTCAAGTGTAAACTCGATGCTTCTTTGCTGATAAGCCACAGGATTACCATCCTCATCTTCAAAAACGATCTGCTTAAACTCTTGGTTTTCAATATCTTCAATATAAAAAACCCGTACATCTTCCCTATTCCAATATTGTTCCTCAGGATAATAGCAGTCAAGAGAGCCGAAATAATAGTCAATGGCAGCGAAGAAATACAGCATCCCCTTGTGTGGCAACACGTTAGCCTCATCAAATTTCGCCAATTCATCGCATCTCAACTGACAAATAAAAAACAAATCGTCTGGAATCGGGAAATTTTCGGGCACATCCGGGTTGCCAAACCACTTGCTTTTCATGTACAAGTCATCATTTGACTTCACAAGATTCATTCTGATTGATTTCATATTGAAAATTTTTGCAAAATTAATAAAATGTTACAATCGTGACAAAAAAAATCGTCCCGGCACTGAATTATTTTTAGTATTTTTGCGACTTAAAACGAGTAATTGAATATTTTTCATTCCGCAAAATGCCGGTTTTCAAAACAATTTTGAATAGTACATCCATCATTGCGGCTTTGATTCTCGGACTTGTTTTTTCTGTCAGTCCGCTGAAAATCAAGGCACAAGACAGCATTGTGCAAAAATTGGATTATCTTATCAAGATTGACACGATACAAACATACGACACGACGTTCATCATAGACACATTGATTACGCCCAAACAAATCATAAAAATTGACACAATCAGAATATCACCGGAAAGGGAAAGCACAAGTCAAAACATTGAAGGCAACATCGGATTCACAATCAATCAGTTAGCAGTCACGCACTGGGCGGCTGGCGGTGAGAGCAATGCTTCCGGCAAAATCAACGCTAATTTCAAGCACACGCTCAAGCGCAGGAAATTCAGTTACATGACGACCGGAATATTTGCATACGGCATTTCGGGATACGCCAAAAGCAAGCGTATTGAGAAGACCGAAGACCGTTTTGAACTCGCCACGACAATTTCAAACAACAACCAGAAGCACCTCACATTCACATCAATAACGACGTTGAAGACGCAATTCACAAATGGTTACGCCTACCCTAACGATTCCGTGGCAATCTCCAAATTCTTTGCACCGGCATATCTCACAATATCAATGGGTTACACCTATACTATCAACAAATACCTGTCAGTTTTCATGAGTCCGGTGGCTGGCAAGATGACATTCGTCACGGATCAGGAGCTTGCCGACAAAGGCTCATTCGGCGTGGAAGCCGGATATTGGAACATAATCGAAGGAGACAGCACTTGGGTTCCGGGAAAGAATTTTTTGGGCGAGCTTGGAATAAACATTTTGATAAGTTACAACCAGCAGTTCGACAAAAACATAAGCATTTTTTCGACATTAAACCTGTACAACAACTATTTAGATGCAAACCGGTCAAACAGATGGAACATTGACATTGACTGGGAAACCGGCATAAAATTTCTCATAACAAAAAGAATATCAACGATTCTTAACATTCATATAATTTATGACGACAACATCAAATTCACCGTTACGGAATACGAAAACGGTGTTGCTGTGACCAAACAGAGACCAATTCTTCAATTTAAAGAATCTCTTGGTATAACTTTTTTGTTTAATTTTGCAAAATAATTTGGAAGAATACAAGATAAATAATATTAACCTAAAATTTACACTATGAGCAACGTTACACCTGAAATTCTTGCAAAAGCAAAATCTTGGTTATCAGAGCAATACGATGAAGAGACCAGACGGCAGGTTCAAAACATGATTGACAATGACCCGAACGAGCTGAATGAAAGTTTCTATCGCATTCTCGAATTTGGGACCGGCGGACTTCGCGGCATCATGGGTGCCGGCACAAACCGCATGAACATCTACACTGTAGCAATGGCAACGCAAGGTCTTGCGAATTACATCAGAAAGATGTTTTCTGATATAGCACAGCCACAAGTCGCCATAGCATACGACTGCCGCAACAACAGCAAAAGCTTCGCACAGATTACCGCTGATGTCATGTCAGCGAATGGCATTAAAGTATTCTTATTCAGCGCATTACGTCCAACGCCAGAGCTTTCTTTTGCAATCCGCGAGTTGAAGTGCCAGTCGGGCATCGTTGTGACGGCATCACATAACCCGAAAGAGTACAACGGTTACAAGGTCTATTGGGAAGATGGCGGACAGATTGTTGCTCCACATGACAAGAACATCATTGCCGAAGTTCAGAAAATCACCGACATGTCGATGGTCAACCGCAAAGGCAACGCATCGCTCATAGAGATGCTTGACGACAAATTCGACGAGATATACCTCGAAAAAGTCATGAGTCTGTCGCTGTCGCCTAAACTCATCAAGAAACACAAAGACCTGTCATTTGTCTATACGCCAATACACGGGACAGGTGGGCAGTTGATGCCGAAGCTGTTCGCAAAAGCGGGGTTCAAGAACTTCTATCCTGTTGAGGAACAGATGATTACCGACGGCAACTTCCCCACTGTCGTCTCTCCGAATCCAGAGGAGCACGCAGCCATGACAATGGCCATTGACAAAGCCAAGGCAATCAAGGCAGACATCGTCCTTGCCACCGACCCTGACGCAGACCGTGTTGGCGTTGCGGTTAAAAATGACGAAGGCGAATTCATTCTCCTCAACGGAAACCAAACAGCAAGCATCCTCACCTATTACATCCTCTCACGCTGGAACGAACTCGGAAAACTCAAAGGTAATGAGTTCATTGTCAAGACAATAGTCACAAGCGACATTCTCATCAAGATTGCAGACAAATTCAATGTCAAGACATACGACGTGCTGACTGGCTTCAAGTACATTGCCGATAAGATCCTCAACAAGCCTGAAGAGAAATTCATCTGCGGCGGCGAAGAAAGTTACGGTTTCCTCGTCGGCGATTTCGTACGCGACAAAGACGCCATCATCACCTGCTTCATGCTGGCGGAAGCCACATCATGGGCCGCCGAACAAGGCAAGACGCTGTATCAAGTCTTGAAAGACATCTACAAAGAGTTCGGCGTTTACAGAGAAAAACTCGTCTCACTCACCAAGAAAGGAATCAGCGGTATCGAAGAAATCAAACAGATGATGTTTGAACTGAGAAAGAACCCGCCCAAGTCACTTCTTGGTTCAAGAATCAACGAAATAAGAGACTACAAACTCGGTGTCAGTAAAAACATCAACTTCGGTATTGAGACAATCATCAACCTGCCAAAGTCAGACGTGCTTCAGTTCTTCACCGAAGACGGAATCAAAGTCAGCGTAAGACCTTCCGGCACAGAGCCGAAGATCAAGTTCTACTTCTCGATGAACGAACCTGTAGATAACATAAAAGAACTTGAAGGCATTGAGCAGGAACTGGACGACAACCTCAATGAGTTAGCCAAGCTGTTCACCGAAGAGAAGAAGAAAGAAGAATAAAAACAGAACAGGCGTCAATCGCCTATTCTATGTAAAGCATCTATCGCCAACTGATAATTAGGGTTATCCCTCAAAATCTGGAGATAGATGCTTTTCGCTTCCATGAAATCACCCTTTTGTTCGTACGCGACGCCCTTATTGAGCAATGCGTTCACTGCATCCGGCCTTATTGCCAACGCCTGATTGAAATATCCGATAGCCATGTCATAGTCAAGCATATAGACAAGGCTGACGTATCCTTTGTTGTAAATCACATCAAAGTTGCCAGGCATTTTCTCATTAAGTGTATCATAAATCGCCATAGCGCCTTCCGGATTTCCGTTGTCTTGCAGATACATAGCCTTTTCGTAATAAACGCCCCAATTATCCGGTTGCATGTTTATCGCGAGGTCATAGAAATCAACGGCCAAGTCATCATGCTGTGCGGCATATATTGCAGCTATCTGGATTACAGGATCGAAGAAACTGTCATCTTGGTTCCTTGCAAGATTAAAGTTCTTCAAAGCTTGCACCGTATCATTCTTTGACATGCTGATAACGCCGCGCATAAAATAAGCCTGCGGATTTATCTTATTGATTTGCAAGGCTTTATCAAGATATGCATCAGCCATACGGACATTTCCCTGAATAAAACTCAACTCCGACAATTTGATTATCGGACGGGTGTCATACGGTGCAACCTCGGTCGCCTTGTTAAGCGTGAGCATGATATTATCCTCGTCACCGAGTGCATAATATATGTCGGCCAGGACCAGCAATGCGTCAATGTTGTTACCATCCAATGAGAGAGCCGTGTTGATGTCACGCATCGCATCACCGACATGTTCTTCCGACATATACAGTCTTGCCCTCTGGACATAAGCGTCGGCATTTAGGGAATCTGTTATGACCATCCACGGTTCTTCATGCACATCAGTCTGATTTTCAACTGATTCCTGCTGTTTTACTTTAGTATTGTCACCTTCATTAACATTTGAACAACTCACGGTCATCAAGGCGCAAGTCGCCAACAAAAGCAGTTTTTTCATATAATCAAATCAATCTTTAAAACGAATCTTTAAAGGTCTTGGTCTGCATTTTTCAGAGCCTCGGTTATTTTTTCGGTCAATTCATCCATCAGTTCAGGGTTTTCGTCAAGCAGTTTCTTGAGTGCATCCCTGCCCTGTCCGAGTTTGGTTTCATTGTAGCTGAACCACGAGCCGCTCTTCTTGATGACGCCGAGTTCAACGCCTATGTCAATGATTTCTCCGATTCTTGAGATGCCTTCGCCGTAAAGGATATCGAACTCTGCTTTCTTGAACGGAGGTGCGACCTTGTTCTTCACCACTTTGACTTTCACGCGGTTACCCATCATATTCTCTCCGTCTTTAATCTGGCTGACTTTGCGGATATCCAGACGCACCGAGCTGTAGAACTTAAGCGCGTTACCGCCTGTTGTCGTCTCTGGATTGCCGAACATCACGCCGATTTTCTCACGCAACTGGTTGATAAAGATGCAAACCGTTGAGGTCTTGCTAATCGTAGCCGTGAGTTTGCGCATTGCCTGAGACATAAGTCGAGCCTGAAGTCCCATCTTGCTGTCGCCCATCTCACCTTCTATCTCGCTCTTTGGGGTGAGAGCTGCGACGGAGTCAATCACTATGACATCTATTGCGCCGGAGCGGATGAGGTTTTCGGCGATTTCAAGTGCCTGTTCGCCATTATCAGGCTGAGAGACAAGCAGATTGTCGATATCGACTCCGAGTTTCTTTGCATAGAAACGGTCGAAGGCATGTTCCGCATCAATAAAAGCACCGATGCCTCCCATCTTCTGGGCTTCAGCGACGACGTGTAATGCGAGTGTTGTCTTACCGGAACTCTCTGGTCCGAAAATCTCAATGATTCTTCCGCGCGGCATTCCGCCGATGCCCAACGCATAGTCGAGACCGATGGAACCCGTCGGGATGCTCTCAATCTTCTCAATCTTATTGTCGCCGAGGCGCATGATGCTGCCTTTGCCGAACGATTTCTCAATATTTCCAAGTGTGGCTTCCAAAGCCTTCATCTTTTCAAGACGCACTTTTTCAACGTCTTCTTCCAAATTCTTACCTGCCATATACGCAACTAATTTTTAATCAATGAATTATAATTTATCAACAAGTAATGTCCGATTATGATTATGACGAGTTTTTAATCAAATCGGACGTCACAAAAATAAACAATTATTTTCAAATGTCAAATGTCGCCGGAAAAATATTTTCAACAAATCGTGACTTACGGTTACACCTTATTATAATAGTCGCAAATATCCTTTATCCCGCATTCGCCGCATTTTGGTTTCCGTGCCATGCAGACGTACCTGCCATGAAGAATCAGCCAATGATGTGCTTTCGACAGAATCTCCTGCGGAATATGCGCCACGAGTTGTCGCTCCGTCTCCAATGGTGTCTTTGAGTTTTGGGTCAGTCCGATGCGTGCCGACACTCTAAACACATGAGTATCAACGGGCATCGCGGCATTACCGAAAGCGACAGCTGTCACCACATTGGCGGTTTTCCTTCCGACGCCCGGCAGTTTTTGCAGTTCATCAATATCGGAAGGCACCACGCCGTCAAATTCAGAGACGAGCGCTTTAGCCATTCCGACAAGGTTCTTTGACTTGTTATTTGGATATGAAATCGACTTGATATACTCATGAACTTCATCAACAGTAGCATCCGACAAAGTCCTGGCATCCGGAAATCTCTTGAAAAACGCCGGCGTCGTCATATTCACTCTTTTGTCGGTGCATTGAGCCGAAAGTATCACAGCCACAACGAGTTGATAAGGATTTTCAAACTTCAGCTCACTTTCCGCAACCGGCATATTCTTCTCAAAATAAGCAATGAATCCGTCATATTTTCTTTTCAACGAATCTTTTTCCATGTCAAAAAAATTTGAACAAAAATATTAAATTATTGTTAATTTTGCACAAAATTTTTACACCATGGGAAATACATCAAACGTTGTCTATGTTGGTTCAGATATCGAAGCCAACTACGTTGCGTCCATCTTAAAAGATAACGGCATCGAGTGTTATACCCGCAACAGATTATATCAGAGCGCTATTGCCGGATGGGTTGACGGAACAGAATCAACAAGCACAGAAGTGTCTGTTAATGAAGAAGATGAAGAAAAAGCTCTTCGAATAATTGACAACTACGAAAAAGAAAAATGACCATATCAGGAATTGACAAATTCACCATAAAAGAAGTCTTATCAGAAAAGGAAATCAGGCAATGGCTTGAATTTCCTTCCAGACTTTACAAGAACGACAGTCACTACGTCAGGCCGCTTGACTGCGAAGTCGGGAATGTTTTCGACAAAAGCAGGAATAAGCTATTCCGTCACGGTGACGCCGCAAGGTTTTTGCTTTTCGACAGAGACTCAGAAATCGTTGGGAGGATTGCTGTTTTTTATGATGAGAAGACTTCCGCTGTTTATGAAAAAGAGGAAAACGGCCAGAAGACCGGCGGATGCGGTTTTTTCGACTGCATTGACAATCAAGAAGCTGCGGACATGCTTTTTGACACAGCAAAGCATTGGTTGGAGGAACGCGGTTACGAGGCCATGGATGGTCCAATAAATTTCGGCGACCGTGACTATTTCTGGGGATGCCTCGTCGATGGTTTCACCGACCCTGTTTACAATATGCCGTACAACTATCCGTATTATTCACAACTATTTGAGAATTACGGATTTAAAGACTATTTCAAGCAGTTTACATACCTTCGCGATCTGACTCCTGGCGGTTTCAACCCGATAGTCCACGAGAAAGCCAAACGTATTTTCAGCAACCCAGACTACACCTTCGAGATTATGGACAAGCGCAGGATTGACAGTTATGCCGACGATTTCCTCACGATATACAACAAGGCGTGGGGATCTATCCCTGGCACCGCCAAACTCACGCGTCAGCACGTCATCGCGCTTCTCAACAGCATGAAGCCTGTCCTCGACACCCGCCTGATGCATTTTGCCTATTACAAAGGAGAACCTGTAGCCTTCTTCCTGATGATGATTGACTTGAACCAGATTTACAAAGGACTGAACGGCAACAACAAGGGTTTCAACGCATTACGTATCTTCTGGAGAGTGAAGGTCTCAAGGATCTGCGACCGTGCTATCTCTCTGGTTTTCGGTGTCGTGCCGGAACACAGGATGAGATGCCTTGAAGCCGGATTGGTATGCTCACTTGAAGCTCAAGCCATAAAGAAAAGGTTCAAATACAAAGAGTTACAACTTAACTGGATCGGTGACTTCAACCCTCCGATGTGCAAGATCGCGGAGAGTGCCGGCGCGAAGTTATACAAAACCCACATAACTTACCGTTATCTTTTCGACAGAAACAAACCTTTCACGAGGGCCAAGCTGCAAAAGAACGGTTCAAAAGAATAAACGACAACCAAGCAAAAGTCCCCCAATGGTCTTTCAACCGTTGGGGGCTTTTCGTATTGTAATGTCAGACCGGCTTGCGAATCGGTCCGGATTATTTGCCCATGTTATACAGGATGAAAGCGTAGATATCCGCTTGTTCCTCAATGACTTTCGCCATCGGCTTGCCGCCGCCGTGGCCCGCCTTGCTGTCGATACGGATTATCTTCGGTTCATCGCCGGTTTGCGCCGCCTGCAACGTCGCCGCATACTTGAATGAGTGCGCAGGGACAACGCGGTCGTCATGGTCGGCTGTCGTCACCATAATCGCCGGATAATGGACGTCATCGCCGCTCTTGATGTTGTGCAACGGCGAATAGGCGTAAAGCGCATCGAACATTTCCTTGCTGTCGGCACTTGTGCCATAGTCGCTCGCCCAATTCCAGCCGATTGTAAAGAGGTGATAACGAAGCATATCCATAACACCGACTTCAGGAACTGCAACCTTAAACAAGTCAGGGCGCTGATTTGCACAAGCTCCCACGAGGAGGCCGCCGTTTGAGCCGCCGACGATGGCGAGATATTCGGGCGACGTGTATTTCTTCTCAACGAGATATTCGCCCGCTGAGATGAAGTCGTCGAACACGTTCTGTTTCTGCAACTTGGTTCCGGCGATATGCCATTCCTCGCCATATTCGTTGCCGCCGCGCAGATTCACTTGTGCATAAATTCCGCCCATTTCAAGGAAAGGAACGCGCATCACCGAGAAGCCAGGGTTAAGCGTGATATTGAAACCGCCGTAGCCGTACATGTATGTCGGATTCTTGCCATCCATCTTGACATCTTTCCTGTATGTCAGGAACATCGGGATGCGAGTGCCGTCTTTGCTGTTGAAGAAAACCTGCTCTGTCACATAGTCTTCAGGTGTGAAATCCACCTTCGGGGCGCGAAACACTTCAGAGACGTTGCTTTCGACATCATATCTGTAAATCGTTGTCGGGAAAGTGAACGACGTGAATGCGTAAAACACTTCCTGTTCATCGTAACGGCTGACAATACCAACGGCGCCGAATGTCGGGAAAGCTATTTCATGCAGCACACTGCCTTGCAAATCACACACATACGAGTGGTTTGACGCGTCCTGGTCGTATGTGACAATCATCTTTCCGGCGGCCATCTGCGCCGAGACCATCACATTATCCGTTTCAGGAATCAAGACTTCCCAGTTTTCTATACTGGCTTTATCCAAATCCTCAAGGCTCACAACGCAGACCTTGCCTTTTGGAGCCGAGTGATTTGTCTGAACATACAACTTGCCGTCAATGACATCAACAGGTGAATATTGGAAATTCATGTCATCGGCAATCATAACGAACTTACCGTCAGCATCTTGCATGTCGCGGATCCATAATGTATGGCCGGCACCCTGACCGCTTTCGTAAAGGAACATATAACGTTCGTCATCAGTCAGACCGACGCTGTGGAAATAGCGTGGCTGGTTCGGGTTTTCGTAGAAAAGCACGTCATTTGCTTGATCATCACCGAGTTTATGATAATAAATCTTATGATTTTCATTAACGTTTGAGAACTCTTTGCCTTCGACCGGCTTGTCGTATGCGGCATAGAAGAACCCGTCTTTATACCATGCTGCGTCGGTAAACTTTGCCCACTCGATATGGTCATCGAGCAGCTCGCGCGTCTCGACGTTCATCACATAAATCTCGACCCAGTCGGAGCCGCTTCTGTTGATGGTATATGCGAGATATTTGCCGTCGTTGGAAAGGCTTGTGCTTCCGAGTGATACAGTGCCGTCATCCGAGAGTCTGTTAGGGTCAAGGAGTATTTGCGGCTCACCGCCATCAACATTCTGGACATACATGACGCTTTGGTTCTGCAATCCGTCATTTTTGCTGAAGAAATACTTGCCGAAACGTTTCGATGGCACGCCATAACGCTCGTAATCAGCGAGTTCGGCAATTCTGTTCTTTATCGTCTCACGGTATGGAATATGACTCAGATATTCGTCTGTGAGTCTGCGCTGTGCTTCGACCCACGCGTTTGTGCTGGCTGAAGTGTCATTTTCGAGCCAACGGTAAGGGTCAGCGACTTTTGTTCCGAAATAATCGTCAACGACTGTCTCATCACGGTCGGCGACCGGGTATTCTTTTATCTGATACCGGCTGTTACAAGAGGATAACATAAACACACCTCCAATTAAAAATAATGTTGTTTTGATTTTATTCATCTGATAATCTGTTATTTATCTTTTACAAAAAGTCTTATTATTTCACCAACAATCAGTACAGGGCTTGTTCCTGCAAAGCAGACAAGCCAGTCTCTCCATCCGAGGGGTTCCACGCTGAACATTTCGCCTCCAAATGTCACAATCAGGAATTGTCCGAGAAGGATGGCAATCAGTGAGATATGGAATCCGGAGAAACTTGTAAACAATCCGCGGAAGGCGGTAGCGCCAGTGCGGAATGCCTTTGCGTTGAACAGGTTCCAGAACTGAAGGAAAACGAAAATGGTAAACGTAAGAGTCAGTTCGTAAGTTGAGAGTCCCGACTGCATGTTGAAATTCAGCAAGTTCCTGAAATAATCATTGACAGAGAAGTCGATGGCGATATTGCCGATTTCGGCATGTTTGAAATACTGCACAAATCCAAACATCACGAACACAAATATCAACCCGACGCTGAATATACCCCAGATCATCGGTTTTGTCATGATATGTGCGTCTTTAGCGCGTGGTTTGTCTTTCATGACCAATGCTGATGGCGGCAATGACGCGAGTGCCATGGCCGCGAATGTGTCCATCACGAGGTTGACCCACAGCATCTGTGTGACTGTCAGCACCATCTCTGTCCCGAGCAGTGCGCCGAACATCACGACCAGGCAAGCAGCGACATTAATGGTCATCTGGAAAAGTATAAAACGTTGAATATTAAGATACAGCGAGCGTCCCCACATCACGGCGCGGGCGATGCTTCTGAATGAGTTGTCAAGGATTGTAATGTCGGACGCCTCTTTAGCGACAGTGGTTCCGTCGCCCATCGACAATCCGACTTGTGCGGCTTTCAGAGCTGGGGCGTCATTTGTTCCGTCGCCTGTGACAGCCACGACTTCGCCATTAACCTGCTGGAGACGTACCAAGCGTTCCTTGTCCATCGGGCGGGCACGCGACATAATCTTAATCATCGGGATGCGACGTTTTGCCTCTTCGTCAGACAGTGCCTCGAAATCCTTACCTGAGATATGGTTATAGTCTTTCTGGTCAGTCTCTTTCCACAGTCCGAGCTGGCGGCCTATTTCGATGGCAGTGCCAGGTGTGTCACCTGTCACAATCTTCACGTCAATGCCGGCGTCCATGCAGCTTGCCACAGCATCAGCAACATCCGGCCGAATCGGGTCGGCTATTGCCACGACACCCATAAGGATGAGATTCTCAGCTACAAGATTATCCGTCTTGGGGTCAAACGACTGTTCATTCGGGTCAGCATATTTATAAGCAAAAGCGAGAGTTCTCATCGCCTTGCCTTGATATGCATACAGCTGTTCCTCAATTGCACTACGGTAGCCATCAATGTCAACGATGCCTTCTTCCGTCACAATCTTGTTACAATGTTGCAGAACGATTTCGGGTGCGCCTTTCACGTAAAACATAAGTCTGTTGAACACAGGCGAATCGACGACCGTTGCCATGAACTTATATTTTGTCGAGAACGGCACCTGCTGCAGCAGTTGGGCTTGTTCTCTATATTGCAGGAAATTAACTCCTTGATTATGAAGCCAAAGCAACAGCGCACCTTCTGTCGGGTTGCCGATGACCTTAGCTTTATTCGGGTCGGTGAAGTCGAGGAATGCCGATGTGTTCACAGAGATACCTTCACGGAAAAGGTTGCTTATCTCCGAGTCATCAAGTTGTTTCTTCGGCATTGCGTATGATGATATGTCATTGACACTCATCTGGTTCTGTGTCAAAGTTCCTGTTTTATCGGTACAAATGACCGTTGTTGCGCCCATCGTCTCACAGGCGTGCATTTTGCGCACAAGGTTATTTGTCGTAAGCATACGTCTCATGCTCAAGGCGAGGCTCAAAGTCACACTCATCGGAAGTCCTTCAGGCACTGCCACGACAATAAGCGTGACGGCAATCATCAGAGTATCAAGGAAATACTTTGCAAAAAACATCCATTCGACTCCATCGGAAATCAAATCGACGGTCAGGAAATATATCAGAATTCTTGATATGATGATTATTGCGGCGATTGTATAACTGGCGTATGAAATCAGTTTTCCGAGCTTGTCGAGTTGTACATTCAACGGAGTCTTTATGTTGTTATCTATTTGAGAGCCTTTATAAACCTTGCCCCATTCTGTGGCATCGCCTATTCTCTCGACTCTCATAACGCCGTGACCATCAATAATCTTGCTTCCGCGCATCACCCAGTTTGAGGGGTATGTGGCTTCAGGATTAAACTCATTCTCATCGGTGGTCTTACGTGCCATCGGCTCGCCTGTCAGGTCTGACTCATTGACCTGCATGGCGAAAGACTCAAGCAGTTCGCCGTCAGCCGGAATCTCGTCACCCGTCTCGATGATCACCACATCACCGACAACGATGTCACGGCGCTCCACCAATGTCACATTGCCTTCACGGATGACTTTAACAGTCTCTTCATCATTGACTTGATTGAGAATGTCGAATTTTTTATTTGCGCTCACCTCAAAGGCAAAACCGATGCAGGTTGCGAGCAATATTGCGACCAAGATGCCCAGCGGCTCGAACAAGACGCTAAGTCCTTCCTGGTCTGTAACATACATATAAATGGAAACTCCTATTGACATCACAAGAGCAATAAGAAGTATCCTGATTATCGGGTCTTTAAATTTTTAAAAGAAATGGTAAAAAAGCGACTCTCTTTTGGGTGGAGTCAGCACATTGAGTCCGTACTTCGCACGGTTTTCTTCAACTTGTTTGGCGTTTAACCCTTGATATTTCATACTATATAAGCACTGAATTGTTGATGCCCACAAAAAAATTCAACATACGGGAGCTGACAACAAGCCTCCCGTATGTCATTTATTCTTAATTAACAAGCACTTGACTCGTACGTATAATGCCTGTTTCAGATCTGATAATTACTCTGCAAGTTTCTCCATTTCCTGGTCGAAAACCTTCTTGAACTTCTCATATTCGAAGTCTGTTCTGAGTTTTGAATCAGCGGAGACTTTTTCACTGATTGCTTCAATGACGCTGTCAGCACTGACTTCGAGGCATACGTAGTACATTGTGCCTGACTTCATTTTCTCTGACCAGCCCGGTATTGCCGGCACTGCACCTTTCACAGTCTGGTTGACGACGGTGCGGCTGAGGTCTTTGAGGCTCTGACGGAAATCCTGTGCATCGCCGTCAATGTACGTTGATGAATAGTCTTCGATGACACTCTCAACTGTGACCTGCATCATACGGGCGAGTTCCTGTCTCGCATTGTTGGCTGCAGCCTGTTTTGCCTTTGGAACCTGATTTTCGTATGCTGCCAGGAACGAGCCCTCAGCTCTCAGCGCCTGTTTCGTTGACATGCACTGTGCGCATGCCGCTGCTTCGTTACCATTGTCAACAACTTTTTTTGATGAACCGCATGATGCGACTGTCATTCCAATGACAGCTGCGCATAACATTAAACCGATTTTTTTCATTTTGATGATTTTTAAATTTTGCCTACTCTATGCTTTTCGGCTTCCGCAAATAATTAATTTAAAGATTAAACATTCAATATTTAAAATTGTATTCTTATCTGTTTGCTTATATTTTTTGCCCCAGCTTTAAAGACAACATTTATCGTCGGACCATCCTGCGGATAGCAGAATCTGCTGTCATAGCCGATGAACCACAATCCATTATTTGTCCTGATGTCAAAGTCGGTGGCGCAATCAGAATTGACCTTAGGTTTCTGCGATGTCTCAATGACATGATTGTTATAAATGAGACGGACGACGACGCTGCCGGGAATATTATCAACCACATCAATCATTATCGCGTCATAGACATCATTGTACATTCCAATGATGGTGTTGATTTCATTTATCCTCGAATCATCATCAGACATTTCTTTCTTCAGACTCACGAGTCCGGCGACAGATGTTTTGATTTCCTCAACGCTTTCGAGATTATCTTTATCCGCGGCGTACTTTGCAATTCTGTCATCAATTTCTTTCTCCATCTGATTATACGCCTTTATCAGATCGCGACGTTCAAATTCATTGAACGGATAACGCATATACAAGACATAATACTCCTCACCTGTTTTCTTTTTGTAATAACGTTTGTAGAAGACATCAGCTTTTTGAATTGCAATGCCTTGAATAGCAGGGATCTTGGCAATTTTTGTCTTGATGTTGTTAACGACCGACTCTTCGTATGTCACCTTGTTGCCAGACACATTGATAACAGACTGGTCAGTGATATCTCCATTGACATTCACGGCGACAGACATTGCTATATCGCTCAGCACGCTCTGCATCGCGGCATTTTTCGCCTCAGCGAGTGTCGCGCCTTCCTGCCCCATGACATATATAAAATCGGGGTGTTCCCTCGCACCGACCCATTTGGGTTCTGATGACGGGACTGTCTCGACTAACTTGAAACATTTCCTTTGGGCAGTTGCCGTCAAAGGAAGCAGGATTGCCAGTATAATAATTATCTTCTTCATTTCCAACATTTTAACACTTTTTACTTCTCAAGAATCCAATCGACATCATTATCTTTCACTGTACCTATGACAGCCTCATCAGGATGTGCCACGAAATACTTTGCGAGATTTGTTTTACCTTCGTCGAAAAGGCGTTTGATTTTCTTGTCACGGGCCTGCACTGATTTCAATGCTTTCGCCACCGCCTTGTTTTCCGAGTCAGCCATGCCTTTTTTGGTAATCACCGTCTGCGACAATATCGTTTTCTCCTGGTTATCAGCAAAATACAACGCCACTTCCACTTCTGCGACAAATTGTGGGGGAATTGATGACGTTGCGTTTTTCGATACGATATTCACGACCGGAAGCAGCACAAAACGGTTTGATGCATCAATGCTTCCGAGCGCATTCAGCGACACGGCTTCGTACAGTCTGTCCTGCAACGATGACAGCAGACTTTCACTAATATTCTCATTCTCAGGCATCACGACATTTACCTGCAGATTATCAAACTCAACTTTCTGTGCGTTTGCGAACACAGGCAAAGTCATCACAAACGCCAACAGTAACAATCTCAAATTCTTTTTCATCTTCTTGTATTTTACGATTTACGTGTTCACTATAAAATAATCCAAACCTCACTCGGTCCTCTCATATAGACAGTACTCTGTACGTAATACTTTTCGAGCAAATATTTCTGAAGCATCGTACCGAAGTCATTGGTGTCCATGCGCTGAACTGCCCCACGACGTCCGGTCTTTGTTACAGGCATCATCACCTGATTGAATGTCAGTATGTTAGGCGACATTGTACGAGTCGGGTTATTATCAACCGTATTATCCTGCAGCCAATAATATATGATGTCTCCGAGCGGAGTCTCTTCATCTTCAAACATGAATGTCGATGTGTTGAAGTCGTATTCCGACGCGTCTGTCCTCTTCACCTTCACGGTAATCTGACGACCGTTTTCCGACATATCCACGTAATGGTCAAGCAGTTTCTTGCAGAACCCGTCCATGTGGTTCAGGACAGCCTCTTCGAGCAGCGTGTTCACCGTAGCTGACATCGACGGTTTTCCATCACCGTGAGCGTGAGCGAGTTCCTTGGCATTTGAGCTTTGGTCAACGACGCGCATGTCGAATGTGACATAGCGTTGTGCGCCTTTTTCCATCACGGAGAAATCAAGATCAACGATGTAATCAACATGAGCCATGCGTCTGATCATGTCAGTCGGTGATTCAGCCACTTCACCGTCGAGGTTGTAATCGCTTGCAATGAACGATGTCTCGTCCTGTTCCTGTTTCATACTCTTGAGGAGATACTCAAGGCTCTGAACCTCAAAGCCTTTCTTGTTGAAAATATCATCAAGCGATGCTATCACAAGCCGGAGGTCACGGCTGTCTTCCCTGCTGAAAATGTTGTAATCCGGGATTGTGTGTTTTTCGCCGGTCTCATCGGTCCATGTCTGGACGAAGCCCATGCTCGTGCAATACACATCAGAAGGCACCACCATCAGGATCGGTTTAAGATACTTGCCGGCGGCTGTGTTTTCCACATTCTTGGCATAACCCTTTGACTGCATGTATTTCACGAGTTCATCGTACAGGATCTGAACGTCCAACGACACGACATATCTCTTGCAATCCTCCTTTACTGCCTGCGGCTGTCCTGTCTTGTTAATATACCTGACGTATTGTCCTGCAGGTGTTTTCTTTGTCGGAAGTGCCAGGAAATTCTCAAAGAAAGCCATGTTTTCTTCTGCGACCTCATAGCCAACGATAGCTGGTGTTGCCTTTGTCTGACCTGAGGCAGTGATGCCGCGGAACAGACAGGCTGCCACTGCATCGCGTTTTGCCATATCAATGGCAGTTTCAATATCCTTTGCCGAGGTCTTCACGTTGAACACTTTAGTGCCATCCTGCCCTACGCCGACATATTGCACTTCATACTGCTGGTCGAGAACCGATAGCTTTTCATTTTTCTTCTGTGCCTGTGAGACGTTGCCACAAACGAAAATCGCCAAAAGCAGGCATGACAGCTTGTATAGGTTTTTCATCATATCAATAAATTTGCTGCAAAGATAACATTAATATTCGGACACGTTATATATCTGAGTGAGTTTTTATATTGAGATTTGTCACAATCACAAAACATATTCTGTAATTTCCTGATTCGGTTCAAGTTCGACAGGTTCTTTCCCGTATTGGAAAATCATCATCTTCTTGCCGCCTTTGAGGAAATATCTGTCGCCATTGACCCATATTGCCGTTGCCTCGCGCAAGCCGACCACCTTCATCTCCTGACGTACTGCAAGGTATTCATTGATACGGTCCTGGCGTGTCTCGCCGCCGTGTTTGATCATTTTGTCTATTTCCGGATGAGGGTCAAGGTAATGCGGGTTAATCTGGAACGGGATGAGGTTCAACGTATTGAAGCTTGCGGGCTGCACGATTGGCATATCGTTTGTCGTGCAAAGTGTAGGGCATGCGACGTTCGAGCCTGCGCTCCAGCCTATGTAAGGAGTGCCATTGCCGGCGCATTTCGCGATGACGTCCATCAAGCCGTACTTGTGCATCTCGGCTACAAGATGGAATGTATTTCCGCCTCCGACGACGATGCAGTCGGCTGATTTAACGAGAGCAATCTTGTCTTCCACCTCATGAACCGACACGAAATCATTCACTCCGAGCTTGTCGTGGAACACTGTCTTCACCTTTGCGGTATAGGCGTCGTAGCTTGCCGGATATGGATTGCCGCCGATAAAAACGCCAGCGAACGGCACGAAAACCACCTTGCTGTTTTCACCGAGTCTGTTTTTTTCAAAGAACTGTTCAAGCTGGGTCATCGCCCAAGCCAGATATGTCTCACCGAAATTGGTGGAGTTGCTGATAAGTAATAAATTTCTCATTTCTTCAAATATTTGCGCAAAGATATATATTTTTCAGATATAGCATACCTTTTTTAATTAAATTTTTCAATCGACGCCTTTGAACAGCTCTGTCGGGTAGCTCACGTTATCGAGGAACAAGGCGTGAGCTGGCACCGATGTCCCTGCCGAGCAGCGGTCTTTGTGTTCGATGACGGCACGGAAACCGTCAAGGTCCATCTTGCCTTTCCCGACTTCAAGCATCGTCCCGACTATGGCACGCACCATATTCCGCAGGAAACGGTCGGCTTTGATCTCAAACACAAGCAGGTCGCCTTCGCAGTACCATCGCGCCTCCATGATCTTGCAGTTGTTCGTCTTAACCTGGGTATGAAGCTTCGAGAAACTCGTAAAATCCGTATATTCAAACAATATTGCAGCCGCTTCATTCATCAACTCGACATCAAGACTGCCATAGACATAGTAAGAGTCATGATTATGAAACGGGTTTTTGTTTCGCGTAATATAATAATGGTATGTCCGCGAAGTTGCATCAAAACGTGCGTGAAAATGATGATAGACCTGCCAGCAGTCGAATACCACGATGTCATCCGGAAGGAACACATTCAACTGATAAACAAAGTTTTGCAAGTCATCAATCGGCTCACATTCAAAATGTGCGTAGAAGTTTCTCGCATTGACGCCGGTGTCGGTCCTGCCACAGCCGGTCACACTCACAGTCTGTTTTAATTTCAGGCTGATGCATTTTTCCAAAACCTCCTGAACCGACTCGGCTCCCGGCTGAATTTGCCAACCGTGATAGGCTTTCCCATTATATGCGAGGTGTAAAAAATACCTGTTCATGTCTCAAAATTGAGTTGCAAAGATAAAAAAAATTTGCATAATCGAAAAACATATCATAATTTTGCGCGTTCATTTTTGAGCAACAACCCTTAAAAATTGATGCCATGTCGATATGTATGCTAAAAGATGAAGTTTATGACTTCCCGCCTGTTACTCAGGCAAATCAAGACGGACTGCTGGCAATCGGGGGTGACTTGTCACCGGAGAGACTGTTGGTTGCCTACTCGCAAGGGATATTCCCGTGGTTTAACGAAGGGGAACCCATTTTATGGTGGTCTCTCGACCCGAGAATGGTGATGAAACCCGCCGACATCAAAGTCACGAAATCGTTATGGAAAACAATAGAGTCAAATAAATTCTCATGTACTTTCGACTCCGACTTCGAAGGTGTCATTCGAGCTTGTGCGACAGTGAGGCGGAAGAACGATGAGGGGAACGCCGAGGAAGACGAAGGTCAGCCCGACACATGGATCAACGAAGACATGATTCACGCATACTGCGAGTTGCACGAACTCGGCTTCGCGCATTCCGTCGAGACTTATTACGGCAACGAGCTTGTGGGCGGACTTTACGGCGTCTCCATCGGCAAGGTCTTCTGCGGCGAGTCGATGTTCCACACAAAGACTGACGCTTCAAAGGTCGCATTCTATCATCTCTGCGACTTTCTGAAAAGAAACAACTTTGAACTCATTGACGCCCAACAGGAAACAAGCCACCTAAAACGGTTCGGAGCCGCTCCCATCCCTCGCAAGGATTTCATCAAGGCACTGAAAAACATGGTGAAAGAGAACTCACTCGTCGGCAACTGGGGCAACGGCAGTGCCGAATGGAAAAGACTTATCATCGACAATCAAGACTTAGTTGTCAAAGACTAAAACATACTGAACACCAACACTCCAAGATAGTTGCCAACGGCGTACCCAACCACTCCGGCGGCAATCCCTGTGATGATGACTTTCCTGTTTCTCATGCTGTCGGCAATCATCGGGACAAACAACGGAGAGTTAATCAAAGCCACTGAGGTCACCACCATAGTGTCAGAGTCAATCTTCAATATCTTCGCGATGATGACAGACAATATCAGCGAACAGAATATCACGAATGCTATGTATCCTATTATCCTCGCACCAGCACTGTAATTGATGGCAGTGACATCAACCATCGAGGCGACCACTAAGCTGAAAACCAGAACGAAATACATACCGGCATCATAGCTCTTCTCCATCTTGCCCACCGAAGGCAGGAATGAGACAGCAATAGACAGTGTTGTCATCGCAAGAATCAAAACAAGCATATTGTCGAACTTACCTGTCACCAAAAGACTTATTCCGGCTGAGACGGCTGTCACCGCCAAGGCAAGGCCAAACGCCATGAGCGTCTTTGAAAAATGTTTCTTCGTGAATATCCCTGAATATGCCGTTATTCCCTGCATCTGACCCGATGCCTTTTCATCAGCGGCATCGTCACCCGTTTTTCTTCCTCTGTCGAGAAACATACGGAACAACCTGATTCCAAAGGACATAAGGAACACAAGATACACGAAACTGATCACCATGTCAAATGTATGGATGAAGATATACGTGTCGGGATCGACATCAAGGGCGAGTTTGAGCGCGGCGAGGTTCGGGGTGCCTCCGGTATATACACCTATCAAAAGCCCTGCGATTTTCGGGAACTCGTCACTGCCATCGTCAAAGATGTAAAAGCCAGCAACATCGACAACGAAAACCGACAGCAAGCCAACGAATAATGCCACCAGCGCTTTTTTCACAGGCCAGGTGCGGAAGTCACAGCCAAAAAGAATCATCGGAAATGCCAATAAAATCGTGGCGCTTGTCAGAATATCCTGTATTTCATACAGTTGTTCGCCAATGCCGAGAGGGAAAAACACGAAGTTTGAGACAAGCAGTCCGATTATATACAGCAGCAGTATCTCCCCTATTTTGTTGAGAAACTTGAACTTACGGCACAACACAATCGCCAGGGCAGGAGTCAGCAGGTAGAATGATATTGCGAGAATTGCAATCATGTAAAAATCACGTTATCAGCTTTTTACAGAGCCTCTTTTATCCTGACTAATTTCTCAAGCAGTGGTTCCACGAGGTCGAGACGCAGCATGTTGGCGCCGTCCGACTTTGCCACGGCCGGATCAGGATGCGTCTCCATGAAGATCCCGTCTGCACCGGCGGCTATCGCAGCCTTTGAGATCAAGCCGATGAGTTCGGGTTTCCCGCCTGTGACGCCGCCTGTCTGGTTAGGCTGTTGAAGCGAGTGTGTCACGTCCATGATGACCGGCACATTGCATTTCTGCATCTCGTATATATTACGGTAATCGACCACAAGATCCTGATAGCCGAAGAAATTGCCGCGGTCTGTCAGCATCACGGAGTTGTTGCCCGACTGCACGACCTTATCGACGGCAAACTGCATCGACGCGCCTGAAAGGAACTGTCCCTTCTTGATATTCACTGCCTTACCAGTCTTGGCTGCTGCAATGAGAAGGTCGGTCTGCCGGCAAAGAAACGCCGGAATCTGCAACACATCGACATATTCGGCAGCCATCGCCGCCTCTTCACACGCGTGAATGTCGGTGACAACCGGAACGTTGAACTCTTTAGAGATATTCTTGAGGACATTGAGTGCCTTCAGGTCGCCGATACCTTGGAACGAATCCAGCCTCGAACGGTTCGCTTTTCTGTATGATCCCTTGAAAACCAACGGGATGTCAAGACCTTTAGTTATCGAAACGAGTTTCTCTGCAATCTTGAACGGAGACTCTTCATCCTCAATGACGCAGGGACCGGCAAGCAGGAAGAACCTGTCGCCTCTCATCCCTTTCAAAAACGAATATTCATTTATATCAATCATAACAAGGGGTATTTCTGTTATATATCAGTTCCACATCATCGATATAAAGTTCATCTTTTGAAGAGCCTTCACCTGCTATCTTATTGGTAGAGAACAAGATAAGGATATATCGAGGTTTCACTTCCGGATGTTTCATCACGAAAGGCACGCTGACACGTCTCCACACATAGTCATCAGACTCGGCCACAGAAGTCCTTGAGATGAAACAAGGCCCTGACGCGGCGCACACCTGGTCTTGGGGCTTGCTGTATTCCGGACCGGCGTAGATGAAATCGACGTCACCGTGAACCACCGACACGAAATTAGCCTGCGAGTGCTCGTTTTTCGCACGGAAGCACACCCACGCCACTATCGAATCCGGCACGGCGTTTACAGGTGTGCTGAAATCAGGATTACTGCGCTGTGTGTAGTTGTAATTATCCTCGTGATTGGTGGTTTTCAAGCTGCTGGCGTTGATGCGTCCGCATGTGAGGTTGCCGTTTGCAAGCACTCCGAGGATGCTGCGCGGACGAAGCAGGACGCTGTATTTACCGTTGGAACCAGGGCGCGTCTTTGTCGATTTGAAGACCTGTTTCGACACCATGCCGGAGTATTTTCCCGTCGCACTCGTTATCGTATGCCAATAATCTGGCTCAATGTCACTGTTGTCCTCATTGTTCCACGTCTCAAAGCCACCGTTTCTAACATTCAAATAATCAGCGTTTTGCGAAAACAAAAAATTCGCAAGACAAAAAAACATCACGACAAATACCGTCTTTTTCATTTTATGAGTTTTTGATATAAAAAACTTGCAAATATAGTTAAAAATATCAAAAGCCCACAAAAAATTTTCAGCTTGAAGATCATGTCACAACTATACCTTTTTCTTTGTATTTTTGCAAAAATTTTTGAAATGGAAGACATCAAAGAATATCTTGATTCCCTTGTCGGGAAAAACAACACTGAGGCGTTCATCAAGGATGACCCGGTACAGTTTCCGCACAGATTCAACGACTTACGCGACATTGAGATTGTTTCGTTTTTAGTTGCAACGATAGCATGGGGCAACAGGAAGATGATCCTCAACAACTCTGACAGAATGCTCAGCATGATGGGAAAATCGCCATACGACTACGTCATGTCGGAAGGCTGGAGGAGCCTTGAACCCGACAGGTGCGTTCACAGGACATTTTTCAACAGAGACCTGATGTATTACTGCAACGGCTTGAGAGCCATCTATCAGAGACACAATACTTTAGAAGACATTTTCGCTGTTGGCGACACATGGCGCGGCATCCAGAATTTCCGCGAAATGATTGCCGCGGCGAACGGCACTGCGAGCAAGCATATCTCCAACCCATGCTGCGAAGAGCCGAAAAAAGGGTCTGCCTGCAAACGTCTGCACATGGCCTTGCGCTGGCTTGTCAGAAACGACGGCATTGTTGACCTCGGCGTCTGGAAACGACTGAGTCCCAAAGACTTAATGATTCCGTTAGACGTACACGTTGCGAGGGTCTCGCGTGACCTCGGACTTATCGACAGGAAGAGCAACGACCGTCAGACAGTGGAGATGCTTACCGCGAGATTACGCGAGTTTGACGCAAACGACCCCGTAAAATACGACTTCGCCTTGTTCGGAGTCGAGCTTATGTAGCCAAAAATTTAAAGAAGACAGTTGAAAGAAGCTGGCGAGCCACATTCGGTGAACCGGCTTTTTTTTGTTCATAACTCGTGAATTTTGAAAGTTATCAACATTTTGTTGATAATTAATTCAATAATAATATAAAATCCACGCGTGTTCCTAAGTAAATATCGCTAACTTTGCGCTTCAATCAAATTTGAATTATTTTTGAAACAAATAATTAAAAATCAATAAATTAACAAATAGTACAATGAAACACAAACTTACTTTAATGATGACAGCGTTGATGCTGTTAATCACAAATGCTTTCACGGCATTTGGGCAAACGCATTATGAGAAAGTCACTTCTGCACCAACCGACTGGTCAGGAGAATATATTCTCGTATATGAAGAGTCCGCAACATCAGCATACGTCTGGACAGGCGTTGATGCCGTTAACTGTTATAACGCTTCTTCAATCAGCCAAAACGTGATATCCGCAGAACAATCTGTGACAATCACCATTGCAACAATGGATGGCGGCTATTCAGTTAAAATCAATGGCGGAGACAATGATGGCAAATACATTTCGCACAGCGCGAATTCAAATGGTTTGAGTATTGGAGATGACGCTGCCGCACAAGTAATTACATACGGCGATAACAGTGTGTTTATGACAAATGGCGGCGGTGCTGTCATGCGTTTCAACAGCACAAGCAACCAGATGCGCTTCCGTTTCTACAAATCAACGTCGTATTCAGGCCAGCAGCCGGTGCAACTTTACAAGAAAGTCGAATCAGGCAATGCTGTCGCCACTCCGACATTCAGCCCTGCTGCCGGAACATATACCGAAGCGCAGACTGTGACGATAAGTTGTGCGACCGAAGGCGCAACCATATACTACACCACCGACGGCACGACGCCTGACACGCTAAGCTCGATTTATTACGCTCCTATCAGCATAACGCAGACAACGACAGTCAAGGCCATTGCGGTTAAAGAAGGTCTCAGCAACAGTTCGGTAGCGACGGCGGCATATACCATTGAGACTCCTCTCACCACGATGGACGAGATTTTCGCCAAAGCGACAGCAGCCGGAAGCACGGCGACCAGCGTCACCATAACATTCAACAACTGGGTCGTCACGGGCGTGGCCGGCTCAAACGCATATTTGACCGACGGCACCAAGGGACTTATAATATACGGAAGCGGCCACGGTTTCACCGTCGGCGACCACCTCACGGGAACGGTATCTTGCAAAGTCCAGTTGTATCAAGGTTCCTCGGAGCTTACAAATCTCAAGACAAGCACGACGGGACTCACCGTCACTCCCGGTTCGACAGCCGAACCCGTCGTCATGACGATCGACCAGATCACGAGCGGCGTCTATACCGGTGCCGTCATCACAATCAACAACGTCAGCTATGACGAGACAGAGGCCGTCCTTTCCGACGGGACGAACACCATAAAGCCTTTCAACAAACTTTACAGCGGAATGTCATTCACCGACGGTGAAAATTACAATGTCACAGGCCTTTATCTGCAATACAACGCAACCAAGGAAATAATGCCACGTAATGCGGATGACATCGAATTGGTTCAAGCACCTGGCGCACAAGTCGCGACACCAACATTCACTCCTGCTGCCGGCACTTACACCGAAGCACAAGATGTGACGATAAGCTGTGCCACCGAAGGCGCGACCATCTACTACACCACCGACGGCACAACGCCAGACACACTAAGCTCGATTTATTACACTCCTGTCAGCATCAGTGAGACAACAACGGTCAAAGCCATTGCGACGAAAGAAAGTCTTGACAACAGCAACATAGCCACAGCCACATACACCATCAATATACCACAGAGCGGCAACTTCGGTCTCGTGAGCAAGGCAAGTGACATTACCACCGACGGGACATATCTCTTAGTCTGCGTGAGTGCCGGCACCGCGGCGACAAGCACCGTGTCGAGCAGCGCGTTGCAGACGGCAGCCGTGACAGTGACCGACAACGCCATCACTACAGGATACAACACCGATGGAAAACCTTACACAGTGACCCTTGAGACGGCGACAGGCGGCTATTACATCAAACTGAATAACGGTAAATATATCAACAACTCAAGCAGCACAGGCATTTCCGCAAGTGAGACAGCATCGAGTGTGTGGGCTTTCAACAGCTATGAAGGTGGAATGATTGCCCAGAACACAAGCAACAACAACAGATTCATCGGCGGAGCGTCTGCCGCAGGCGCAACGTACAAAGCATACGCCGCTTCAAACCTCGGCGGTGAAACAAATCCAGTGGTCATGCTCTTCAGGAAAGACCTTGTGCCAAGCGTTGAAGCTGTCGCAACTCCGACATTCAGCCCTGAGGCCGGAACATATACCGAAGCGCAGAATGTCACAATAAGCTGTGCAACCTCAGGCGCAACCATTTACTACACTACCGACGGGACAACGCCAGATACGCTCAGTTCTGTTTATTCAACACCTATCAACATAAGCGAAACGACAACAGTCAAAGCCATCGCAGTGAAAGAAGGTCTTGACGACAGCGAAGTCGCCACAGCAACTTACACGTTCCCAACCATTATCATGATTGCCGAGGCACGCGCACTTGATAACAACGAATACGCGCTCGTCGAAGGCATCGTCACATTCATCGACGGAAGGAACATCTACATCCAAGACACAACCGCCGGCATCGACCTTTACCTGAACAGCAACACCGTCCCGACCACATTGGCACTCGGCGACAAGGTCAATGCATACGGGAAGAAAACCGTTTACAGCGGACTTGTCGAGCTTACTGGCATCGATGGCGGCGACGCCTCGCAGTTCAGCACCGTTTCAAGCGGCAACGAACTCCCGCTCGCAGTGAAGACGATCGCTGAAATCAACGCCGACTACGCTGACGGCAACATGCTCCAGTCAACACGCGTGAAGATTGCAGACAGCAAGATCGGAGCCATCAACACGAACGGCAACACTCCAATCCATCAAGGCGAAAACACTATCAACCTTTACAAGATGCCTGTCGTAGAAGGTCTTCTTGAAAACGACAGCGTCACCGTCATCGGCATCATCGGCTGTTTCAACGCCCCGCAGATTCGCATCAACAGTGCGGCTGATGTCGAATTCACACATCCGGCAGGACCGAGCATCGCGGCAACTCCGTCAGAACTCACAGGATTCAGCTACACATTCGGACAAGGCCCGTCAGAAACGCAGTCATTCGCCGTCAACGGCAGCAACCTGACCGCGAGTGCGACAATCACCGCTTCTGAAAACTTCGAGATTTCATCAACAGACGGCGGCGATTTCAACGCACAAAGCACAATCACATTGAACGGAAATTCTTTCAGCAACGTAAGTATTTTCGTGAGGCTGAAAGCCGGTTTAGAAATCGGGGAATACAACGAGACCCTGACATTTGCATCAGAAGGTGCTGAAACAGTGAACATTGCAGTAAGCGGAAGCGTTACAGAACCTCAGCAGCCAAGCGAATACGTTCAGATTCCAGACCTTGCGCTTCTCGCCAACGGCGCGAAAGTCATCCTTGCAGCACGTTATAATGATGATGAAAACGCCTATTTCGCAATGACAGCGACGACCTCAGGAAAACCGGAAGGTGTCGGATTTACAAGATACGTGTCTGAAAATCCGGCTCCAGGTGATTATCCGACAATCCCGGCAAGCATCGCTGAAGCCGACACGCTCTATTTCTGGACGGTCAGCATCAACGGCGGCAACTACACATTCACAAACGCAAACGGCGACATCCTCGGCTACACCTCAAGCACCAATTTCTCAACAGGTGGCGACAACACAGCCTGGACAATTGAGTACAGCACGTCAGACATGGCGGCCATGGTACCGTCATATAACGCATTCGTCATCACTAATGTGAACAACAACGGCAGAGCCATCGCCCTCAACACGAGCCACAACTTCGGGCCTTACGCCAAGTCGAACATGACAGGCAGCAACGCCTCAAACTACAATTTCTTCCTTGACATTTTCGCTACCACAGGTGGCACTCCGCTCTGCGCGACACCAGCAATCACCCCTGAATCAGGGACATACTACGAGGTGCAGTCGGTGGAAATCTCCTGCTCGACTGAAGGCGCAACTATTTACTACACCACCGACGGCACAGAGCCGACATCAGGAAGCGCAGTATATTCAGCACCTATCACCGTGACGGAAGACATGACCATCAAGGCCATCGCCATGAAGGAAGGCTACGACAGCAGCAGCGTCGCCACAGCTGAGTACACTATCATACTCGGCTCGACAACCATCTTAGCACAAGACTGGGAAGGCGAGATGAACGGCTGGACCTTCGTCACCGTCGAAGGCTCAAAGCCATGGACAGTGGCACAGAGCAACGGTAACCATTACGCCTACGCCAACGGCTACAACGGCGGCGTCAACGAGCAGTGGTGCATCTCCCCTGCCTTCAACCTCAACATCTACAACGATGTCACACTTTCCTTCATGAA
Source organism: Bacteroidales bacterium (assembly GCA_024400355.1). GTDB lineage: Bacteria > Bacteroidota > Bacteroidia > Bacteroidales > F082 > Limimorpha. Next base: position 3,190 of record JAKSMZ010000003.1, on the reverse strand, counting down.
CGCGAAGAACTTCACCGGTCCCGACATGCAGGTGTTCCTCTCAAACGACTACGACGGAACGAACGCCGCCACAGCCACATGGAACGAACTGACTTACGTAAAATCAACAGGCTCATGGGCATGGGTCGAGTCAGGCCTCATCTCACTCGACAGTTACAGCGGCAGCAACTGCCACATCGGCTTCAAATACACATGCACCGAGACGGAGGCTGCTGGCTGGGAAGTTGACGACATCATCATGGTCGGCTTCACCTCTGCGACAATACTGACAGCAAGCACACAGTCCCTGGACGGCATGACATACATCACAGGCTACGGCCCGTCGGCGCAACAGTCGTTCAACATCACAGGCACCAACCTCACATCCAACGTGACACTCACGATGGCAGGCACCGACTTCGAAATGTCGGCAACAGGCGGCGACAACTTCACTGCACAGCCAACAATAACTTTAACACCGGCTGCCGGCACTGTTGAGCAGACCATCTTTGTCAGACTCGCGGAAGGCCTTGATGTCAACGACTATTCAAGCAGCATCACCATCGGTTCAGAACTTGACGACATCACGGTTACGCTTGCCGGCACAGTCGAAGAGCAAGGCGACAACTGGAACAGAATCATGTCGGTCAGCGACATCACCGACGGTGCCAGCGTCATCATCGCGGCACGTTACAACGATGTTGAAAACGAATACTATGCGATGACAGCCTCCACATCAGGCAAGCCGGAAGGCGTGTTGTTCACAAGCCTCATGGACGGCTCCGACGAAATCCTCCCTGTTGACATCGTGATGAACGAATCGGCATACAGATGGACCGTCAACGTCAGCGACGGAGTTTACACCTTCACCAACGCCGCCGGCGACATGATAGGCTACGGCGGCAGCGGCACCAACTTCCAGAGCAACGGCGACAACACCTCGTGGGCCATCGACTACGTCTTGTCGGACGCAGCCTCCATGGTTCCTGAATACTGGGGATTCCTCATCACCAACACCACAAGCACGACAAGAGCCTTCGCAATCAACAGCACCTACCACAGCTTCGGGCCATATTCGACACAGAACATGACGGGCGCGAACGCGTCGGGCTACAACTTCTGCGTTGACATCTTCGTGCAAGGCGGCGAGGTGACACACACCGTCATGACACCTGTCATCAGCCCTGCGTCAGGCACATATTTCAACGACATCGACGTCATCATCACTTGCGCGACAGAAGGCGCAACTATACACTACACGACAGACGGCAGCACCCCGACAAACGCCTCACCAATATACTCTGAAGCAATACATGTGTCGGAAGACATGACCATCAAGGCCATCGGCGTGAAAGAAGGTTATGTTGACAGCAACATCGCAACAGCCGAATACACCATCATGACCGGTGTCAACGTCATCCTCGCACAAGACTGGGAAAACGAGATGAACGGCTGGCAGTTTGTAACAGTGCAGGGCAACAAGCCTTGGGATATTGACATCTACGACAACAACAAATACGCCAAGGCCAACGGCTATGGTGACGACACCGACAACGAACAATGGTGCATCTCCCCTGCCTTCAACCTCACGCAGCATGCCGGCAACATCGTGACACTCAGCTTCATGAACGCGACCAAGTTTGAAGGTCCGGCACTCGAACTGCTGTTCTCCAACGACTACGACGGGCAGGATGTCACGGCAGCCACATGGCAGCCATTGACGTTCAACATGTCGGAAGGCAACTACGAATGGGCCGAGTCGGGTGACATCTCACTCAACGGTTTCAGTGGCTCAATCTGCAACATCGCATTCAAATACACAAGCACGCCTGAAGCCGCGGCAGCATGGGAAATCGACGACATCATGCTCTACGCAACACCAAGCACCGACCCGTATATCATACCGTCTGCATACAGCATGACCGGCTTCGATTATGTTTATGACCTCGGACCGTCTGCAACACAGTCGTTCACACTGACAGCCGGCAACCTCGAGGGCGACGGAGTCGTGACGGTAACATCGTCTGAATACTTCAAACTCACTCTCGACGAGGAGACCTGGTCAAATGAGATTTCACTGGAATACGCCAACGGACAGCTCGTCGGACAGCCTGTAACGGTATATGTCAGAATGAAATGCAGCCTCGAAACAGGCACATACAATGGCAGCATCACCATTGACGGCGGCGGCGCATCATGTCAGATCACACTCGAAGGTGAAGTCACACCAGGCTCAGACGTGACGGAGAACATCGAAGACAACGTCAACATCTTCCAAAATGGCAGCAACATAATCATCAAGAATGACAGCGACGTCATGATGTCGATGCTGGTGTTCAACATTCTCGGCCAGCCTGTAATCTCCGAAACGATAACCATCGGCGACAATGTCATCAGCCACAGCCTCGCCACCGGAGCTTACATCATCAGGCTCACCGATGGCAGCAAGGTGATGAGCAGGAAGATTGTGGTGCGTTAGGCCATGCGCAACACGAAACTTCCATAAAAGAACACCCCCAAGGCATCAAAACCTTGGGGGTGTTTTTCACTTAATCAAAGTCCACTCTAAAATTCCAACACTTAACACAGATGTCAATCTTTCACGAACTTCCATGTCTCGCCGCCAATTCTGCAAACATAAAGTCCGCTGCTAAGTGCAGAGACATCAATCTCATTATGGCCTTTTGTAACGTTTCTTTCCATGATTTTCCTTCCCTGAATATCCATGACCAACATTGTGCCATCGGTGTCACAGCTGATGTGAAGCATGTTTGCGGCCGGGTTCGGGTATAAGGCGACATCATAATTGACAGACAGCCCAGGCGAGACATCAAAACGCGCCTCCTTGCCCTCGGCGGCGGTGTATGAAAAGCCAGGCATAAGCTCTATTATTTTTTTCGCAGTGTAATGATAGCTCTCGCTCCCATTCAACTCGGTGGCGACAACGAACGACTCACCACTGAAGACGTGGTCAAATACTTTCTGGGCTTCAACATGCGATGCGGTCATAAGTGCAAACAATGCCGACATCGCTAACCTTACTGTATTTTTCATGATATTATATTTTTTAAAATTTTCAATTGATTTATTTCAATGCCTGATCCAACATCACTATATGAATTTGATTTTGCGGAAATTATCGGGCGTTCCTCCCTTTCAGACGCCCTGTCATTTGATGAACCGGTTCCATCCGAGTCGGAAAATTGTGGGA
>JAKSMZ010000029.1 GCA_024400355.1 Bacteroidales bacterium | reverse complement strand
TGAATTTCCTGCCCACCACCTACCAAACAAACAATTACAGCCCAATCTTTTCTCAAATTCATTGACCAAATTAAAAATTCAGCTTCAGACATAGGGAAATTTGGGACTTTCTTTTTGTTACCGTAACTGCCACCTCGTTTCAGCCAGTCCGCCAACTTTTCATGGTTCCAAGAACGTTGAGCTTCATCGAAAATGGCGATATGCTCAATTTCTGCATGTCCAGCATTTTTATCAGCCATTGAAACACTTTCGTCGATTTCCAATTTACCATTTTCTATTGGCGTCTTAATCTTATTGAGCATCTGCTCGCGATAGTTGTATATTTCTTGGATAAAACGACCCACTTCACGGCGGGCATCTGTAATATTGCCACCATTACGTTTCTTTTTATCACGAGCCAAAGCTTCTGTCAATACTTTAACTAAAGGACCGTTCCCTGAAAGATACACGGCCAAATCATTGTGTGCATCTTCCGTATCTGACTGTTCAATAGCTACATTTAAACCCACCAAAGTTTTTCCAGCTCCAGGTACTCCTGTTACAAAGCAAATGCTCTTTTCATTTTTTTCACGACTTTGGTTGATGACGTTTAAAATGTAATCCGTAGTTTTACGCAAACTCTCCCCAGACGCCTCTGAACGAGTGATATTTTCCACAGAATGAGAATTGTATAATGCCTTTGCCGCTTCTATAATTGTTGGAGTCGGTTCATAACGGCTGATACACCAGTTGGATATATTCAGTTGTCTATCAGCAGGAGTTAATTGTTCTCGAATAATGACGTTTTTAATCGCAGAATAAAGTCCTTTACTGTTTACTAATAATGGGTTATAAATTTGATCATTATAAACAGAAGTACGTAAAACATCAGACTCTACATTTGCTTCAGTGGCCACAAGAATTGGAACTATGGGGAAAAAGTGACTCTCTTTATGAAAGTTCTTCAAATCGAGGGCATAATCCATTACTTGTTCCATATCTTGTTGAAGATATGTACTTTGACCAACCTTAAATTCAATGCAAAAAATAATATTTTTCAGTAGAAGAATGACATCAACACGTTTATTTAAACGTGGAATAGTGTATTCGAAAATTACTTCTGCATCTTCATTTTCCCATTCCTTCAAAATAGTTTTTAGCAGATCTATTTCCGTTTCCCACGCGTTGACTTGATTTGGATCATTACCTCCTGCAAGAGTTAATTGACCAAGAATATTTTGGTGATTGTCAGACAAAAAAGAATCTATTTGATTTTGATAGTAACAGTTCATCCTATCTCTATTTACAAAAGTCGGTTCATCCATTGTTTCTGTATTCTGTTATTTTCTTTGTGACTTAATTTATTCTAATTCGTTAAGCGACATCGCCGAAGGGGCCATAAACAAATACATCTATTGCATTGCATCTGTGATGTTCAAAATCTGCAAAGGCTTCGCAAGTGTCACGTTCTCTCTTTAATTGATATTCAAAGATTTATAAAACAAAACCCACAAAATGATGCTTTCACATCCAACCCGCAAAGTTAATATTTTTTATAAGTGTGTGTTTCAACATCAAAAATATTTTCTCATAACAAAAAGCCAGACCTTAAAAAACTTAAAGTCTGGCTCGAATATCTGCAAATGAGTTGACTATTTCGCGAACTGCACCGACCTCGTCTCTCTGATGACTGTGATCTTTATCTGACCCGGATACGTCATCTCGGTCTGGATCTGACGCGAGAGGTCGTATGCGATGCTGTCTGCCTCCTGGTCGCTCACCTTGTCGGCGCCAACGATGACGCGAAGCTCACGACCTGCCTGGATTGCGTATGTCTTCACGACTCCCGGATACGACAGCGCCATCTCCTCGAGCTTGTTCAGACGCTGGATATAAGCTTCAACGACCTCGCGGCGTGCGCCGGGGCGTGCGCCTGAAATAGCGTCGCAGACCTGCACGATAGGCGCGATGAGCGATTCCATCTCTATCTCGTCGTGGTGGGCGCCAATAGCGTTGCACACATCGGCTTTCTCCTTGTATTTCTCGGCAGTCTTCATGCCGAGGATAGCGTGCGGAAGCTCCTCCTCGTTCTCGGCGACCTTGCCTATATCGTGAAGGAGACCGGCGCGTTTAGCCACTTTCGGGTTGAGACCGAGTTCAGCGGCCATAGTGGAGCTGAGCCGCGCCACTTCGATTGAGTGCTGCAGCAGGTTCTGTCCGTATGACGAGCGGTATTTCATTCTGCCTATCATTCTGATGAGTTCCGGAGCGAGGTTGTGGATGCCGAGGTCGATGACTGTGCGTTTACCCGTCTCGATGATCTCCTGTTCAACCTGTTTCTCCACTTTCTTCACCACTTCCTCGATACGTGCCGGATGGATACGTCCGTCGGTGACGAGTTTCTGAAGTGAGAGGCGTGCTATCTCACGGCGGATCGGGTCGAAGCCTGACAGGAGTATTGCGTCAGGACTATCGTCGATGATGATCTCAACGCCTGTGAGTGACTCAAGGGCGCGGATGTTACGGCCTTCACGACCGATGATACGGCCTTTAATCTCGTCATTCTCAATGTTGAATACCGACACAGTGTTCTCGATGGCGTGTTCAGCGGCTGTTCTCTGTATTGTCTCGAGGATGACTTTCTTGGCGTCCTGATTTGCGGACATCTTCGCCTCTTCGATGATTTCCTTCGCGAGTACCATTGCTTCAGCCTTAGCCTCGTCTTTGACAGCTTCCTTAAGCTGTTCCTTGGCTTCGGAGACGGTCATACCGGAGATGGTCTCGAGGATCTTCTTCTGTTCATCATGCATCTTGTCGAGTTCAGCCTGACGTTTGGCAAGGCCTTCCTGTTGTGCCGTGAGTTTGTCCTGCTGGTTCTTGAGATCGTTGGCCTTGTGCTGAAGCTCCTCAGCGCGCTGGTTGGCCTGCTGTTGCATCTGCTGAACCTTCGCCTCCACCTTCTGAAGCTCACGTTTCTTCTCGTTTGCCTCCTTGTCGTAATCCTGCTTCATCTGGAGGAACTTCTCCTTTGCCTGCAGGATCTTGTCTTTCTTGATTACCTCACCTTTTTCCTTTGCTTCTTCAAGCAGCTGGTTGCTTTTTTTTGTAAGTGCGGAGCGCATGACGGTTGTAGCCAGCAATACGCCGACAACGCCGCCGACAACAACGGCTGCCGCTGGGATAAGAATGTTTGTTGCTAATAGTAAAACCATTTTTTAATAATTTTACTCTTCGACGAGAAAAAAGGATCTGTCTGCTCAAAGGGATCGTAAACCCTTGTATATCACGCTTATGGCTGCCACGATACGCAAACTTCCACTGGCGTATAAGCTCCCCTTTCGGGGCTGAGGCCTGTTTTTGTACCCATGAGTCAACCGGAATTTTTTGTTTTAGTTGTATAGGTTACGAATCATGCGTCAAACAGACAGATCTATGTTTTCAGTCAGCAGTGCGTTGATTGTGTCAAGCTGTTTGTCGAGATATTGCTCTTTGTATGTGGAGTCGTTTTCGTTCTTAACAACGTTTGTTGCGAGTTGTATGCACACCATCGAAACCAATGACAGATAATCCTTATCCGAATAAATCCGCTTGTATTCCTCAACTCGCCCGTTGATTATTCCTACTGCTCTCCGCACATTGTCCTCTTCAGTTTTATCAACATTCAAGCGGTAACTACGACCGGCTATAACGACATTCACCTTTACATCATTACTCTCGCTCATATCCGCTTTATATTACTGTTCAGCATTCAATATCGACACACACTGGTCTATTTCCTTAACCAATGCTTTTATCAACTGCCTGCTTTCTTCAATTTCGTTCTCGTTTCCGAGTGCGTTAACAATTGTAATTTTATTTATTTTGTCTCTCAATTCCGCGTTCTCGGTTTGAAGCGCATCGATGGTTGCCATCAGCTCTCCATTCCTTCGAACAAGCTCGCTGTTCGCTTCAACCAACTGACTTTTAATTGCAATCAGCTTTCTTAGTTTCAACTCGATTTCTGAAAGTCGTACACTTAAATCAGCCATTTTACGTTAACAGTTTCGCCTTAGAATTTTGGCACAAAGATAAACATAATTATCTCACAACGCATCATTTTTTTTATTTTTTTTCAAACATTCAGAAACCATTCCTGCAAACCGTTCAATAGCCTTTGATTATCGCATTGAAGACACGGCACTCCAAGCATCGCCGGCGGCGGCAATAGTGCTTGTACAGATGCAGAAGCGCCTGCGACTGCTGCGCGTTGCACACATTGACACCAAGTTCCGTGAAGTTTCTGATAATCAGATTGTCCTCCGGTTTTATCTCTTCAAGAAAAGCGAGGCTTCTGTCCTTTATCATCTGGTTGTCATGACATGCACCATAGCAAAACAGCACCGGCACGATGGCATTTATCAATACGACATCGACCGCGGTCGAGCCTAACGACTTCTTTTGTCGTTTCGACGGCTTGTCAAAAAGGAAATGTGTCGTCCAGTAATCATTAATCTCGACGTTGAAGAAACCCCTGATTTCATCTATGTCATTCATTGACAAGATCTTCGACATTAGATTGTCGCACGATCTTACTATCGCCGCCATCTGCGCGATACGTATAGTCGGGAAGTTGGGCGGTCTCAGCCGCAGGAACTTCCAATATGACGCGGACATGGTTGTCAGGTCGAACTTCGATTTCAGCACTTTGAACTCTCTCTGGAGCAGAAGCGGATACTCATCTGTAAAGTCCTGTCCCAGAAAACCGGCGCAGCCAAAGAACATCGCCTCTACCTGCAACATGTTGTCGAGATGCTTACGAAGAATCTTTAAAGGCAGCAGTCGTGACAGCCACTCGAACGCCTCATTGTTGACCTTCAGTCCGAGACTACGCATAATACACTGATAGACAGTCTCTTCCCAGTCATAGTTATTTGCGACAAGTTTCTTCTGGACATCGGCAACCTCATCTTCAAGCCGTTCGATTATGACACGTTCAAGCCACGAGAGCCATGTAAACTGCTGGATTCCGGAGATGAGTCTGCCGCATGACACCCACTGCTGCGAATTGACAAAGGCCTTGTATTTACTGTAAATCGACTCATCAAAGCGTCCCGTCACTTCAAGCGTAGGAATGCCAAACTGTTCATTGTCATTGACATACACAACATGAAGTATCACATTATGATATGCTTCGTCATCCTGATGGCCGTGTTTGAACCAGTCGCTGGCATTGACGTGCATCTCCACATGTCCGGCCCATAAGGTGTTGCCAATCATAATCTTCGCATCAAGGAAATCAGGGCCTGAGTCGTGGTTACGCATCCCGACACTGACAATCTGAATCCCGTCACCGTCAGATGTGACAATATTTTTGTCCAAAAGCCTGTTTTCCCAAAGGTAGTACAAAAAATCTTCTTTCATATCAAGGTAATTTATGCCACAAAATTACCTATAAGATTTCAGTCGTGTCAAGTAAAATGACGGAAATTTCACGTTTTTTACACTTTATTAACATAATTTTCACAATTACGAAAAAGATTGTAAAAAAAGTTAACTTTCCTATCCGTTTTTATGTAAATCTTACAATTTTTATTGTTTGGGCATTCTGACAAAGAAAGAAAAACCGGTCTTGGAATACAGAAAATCTGCATCTTCTGCCTTCGACTTGAAATTTTCAATGTCGTCAGGATAATTCTTCACAGAGAAATAACACGGTTTGTCCAAATCGCCATGAAGCAGGAAATTTTCGTCATCGCATCTGTTTTCAGGCTGGCGGTCCGAATAAAAATAATGGGCATAGCTGTAATAACCAAAAGTTTTAATGTAGCAGTCCTCACCCTTCTTCGACTCGAAAAACTCCACCGCTGAAGCCTGGCTGTATTTCTCAATTTCCCCGACGACCATCAGCATGAACGTGAAAACAAACAACAGATTTCCTGCGCCAAGTATGCTCAACCTCCCAATATTTTGCTTCTTCCTAAACAGAACGCAAAACACAATCGTACACAATATCAGTATTATGCCAACCAATGGTTCAAAACCGACCCATTCTGATGTCGCGCTCATACAATCTATTGCAAACGAGTCATTTACATAAGGATAAATATATTCCTTGATTTTATCGAAAATGGTCAGGACTGTCAGTATTATTCCCCACAGCGACGCGATAACTATGAGCAGAACGCTTTGATATTTCCTCAGTTTCTGTTCACCAGAAAGCATTTTTTCGACGGCAAACGCCGCCAAAAATGTCAATGGGAAATAGCAGAATGAAGAGTAATGTATGATTTTTGTGTTCACAATCGAGAAAAGTATCAACACGACCCAGAAACTTATCAGCATCCATGTAAAGACCGTTTTGAATGATTCATCTTTCTCTTTTTGTATAATATTGAGTCTCAATGCTTTCTTCTTTGTTTCCGGATTTTCAGTCATTCTCAATCCGAAAGATGGCAACGCGAGAATGGAAGCCGGCATCATCCCGAACAGCAAAATCACGAAGTGGTACAGTGGGAATCCGCCATGACCGGCGTCTTCGATCTGGAAAAGACGGATTTGGTAATCTATGAACTCCATTATTATATATGTATGTCCGGTCAGGGCTAAAACGACAAACCATGAACCTCCCACAACACAAAAGACCAAGACCCACACGATGACATCTTTCCATCTGAAGTTCAATCTGAACTTGTTGAATAACAGCCAGATGACAAATGTCAACCCGAAGACAAGCAAAGCAACCGGGCCTTTTGTCATAACCCCAAGTCCTATGGAAGCTCCTGATATGACAGCATACAGCATTTTGTTTTTTCCATTTTCATCAGTGGTGGAATATTTTGCCATGAAATATATTCCCATGAAAATGAACAAGTTAAACCACGGGTCAATGATTCCTGATTTAAAATAGAAAAACGACAGGAATGACACGAGATACATTCCCATCCAAAGAAATCCGAAACGCTCGCTGTAATTTTTCCTTCCGATGTTAAAAAGCAAAAGCAACGTGATTATTCCGACAATTGCATTCGGGAAACGAGCGGCGAACTCATTGATTCCGAACGCTTTCATGCTTAAGACCTGAAGCCATGTGAACAGCGGCGGCTTTTCCCAGAACGACTGGAAATTGACCTGGACATTGAGATAATCACCCGTCACTATCATCTCACGGGCTGACTCCGCGAAATTTATCTCATCCCAGTCGAAGAGTTCAACGCTTCCCAGTCCAGGAACAAACAGCAATGCAGCCACAGCCGCAATCAACACATTGATAACCAATGTTCTGTACTTTGACAATTCACTTTTCTCCATTTCGAAACAGCAACGATTTTTTTGCAATAAAATTCCAGACAAAGACAATTATCGTAGTGATTATCTTTGAAAAAATATAATGCACGCCGATTTTGTCTGTAAAAAACCACATAAACAACGATGTCAATCCAAGTCCGACAACTCCGATCAGCACGAAAACCGAAAATTCAGCATAACGATTCTTCATGTTTCTGTTGTCGAAGACCCAAAGAATACTGAGTAAATATGTAATAATCAATCCAATAGAAAAACTGATTATTGACGAAACCAGGTAATACACCCCGCAAAACTCGGTCAGCACATAAAGCAATCCGGTATCAACCAGAAACGCCACACCGCCGGAGAAAAAATATCTGACAATTTGAATCCAGACATTTCCGGTCGGATGTCTCAACAGCGAATCTATAATTTGATTGAGGCGTTTTGGCATGGTTTATTTAAATAGTTTTGACTTCATCAGATGCCACTTGCAAAGCCTGTAAACGAGTGACACCCTCAACACTCCGAGTCCGTAAATGGCACTTCTGCGGAAATTGATTGAAGACGCGTCGTCAAAATATTTTGTCGGACAGGTCACCTCTCCTATTTCGTAGCCGGCCCAGAAGATCTGTGCAGCCATCTCATTGTCAAGCACAAAATCGTCAGAGTCAACATTATAGTCGATGTTTCTCAAGACTTCTGCCGAAAACGCCCTGTAACCGGTGTGATATTCCGAAAGTTTCTGATTTATAAGGACATTTTGGGTGAACGTAAGCAGCCTGTTCGCAACATACTTTATTATCGGCATACCGCCTTTAAGAGCACCTTTTCCGAGGATTCTCGAGCCGAAAACAACCGGATATACGTCATTTGCAATTATATATGCCATCGACTCAATCAGTTTAGGAGTGTATTGATAATCAGGGTGAAGCATTATCACAATATCGGCGCCAAGCTCCAATGCACGGTTGTAACATGTTTTCTGATTGCCACCATAACCCTTGTTTTTTTCGTGGACAATGATCTCTTTAATTCCAAGTTCCTTCGCCTTTTTCACGGTATCATCGCGACTGAAATCATCCGTGAGAATGACTTCGTCAACAATATCTCTTGGAATTTCATTATACGTCTGCTCCAATGTCTTCTCAGCGTTGTACGCTGGCATTACTACAACTATTTTTTTATTGTGAATCATAACTTTACAACAAAATATTTATTCCCTTGAAACCTCAACAAATAAGGTGCAAAGATAATTATATTTTACTTACGAAGTCCTTTTTTATTTATTTTCAGAAAATATGCCAAAACCACGATGATGTAAACCGCCCACATCAGATAAGTGCGGCCTTTCATCACGAAAGCATGGTCAGGATCAAAGAAATACTGATACTGGTGACGCACTATCGGATTGAGATACAATGTGTTACCATTTTCAAACTCAATCTCAGTCCTGATATATGAATCATCATTTTTAATAAAATAAAACGCCTGATTGGAGTTTTCCACCGTTTCTTTTGTCACCGCATTTTGTCCGATGAAGCGTATTTCCTTTGCCTTGCCGGAAACATAAACAGAAATCGTGTCATTTTTCAATGTAACACATTCTAATACAGGCACTTCGTTCAATCTTCCCTTAAAACGGACACCATACGAATTTCCTGTTTCAAGAGATTTGTAAATGTCTTCGGGGACGCTTTCCGACAGGCAAGCCGTTGTGAAACCAGCTTTTTCACCATTAGCGATAATGTTTGCACGATGCCCGTTTGACAGAGCTATATCCCAGTAATACAAGGAGTTATCATTTTCACTCAACGCCTCAATCACACGGTAATGGTCAAGATTTGCAAACTCGCCTTTCTTAAATCCTTTCGAAGGATGCGCCGGAGCCACCAAACGAGCGGTTTTATTAAGTTTGTCGAGGTTATACTGCTTATAATGAATGCTTTGCAGAAAAGGATAATCCATTTTCCGAACCTCTCTGTAACCCAAGCAAAGGAAACGCGTGCCTGTCATCGCAAAGCCGTATTCATACGCATTAACTTCGTGATTTTCAATTGAATCAGAACGAAAATCAATATATAACGGATTCTTGAACTGCGATGAATCAACATTCTGGTAAGGATTGAAGACAAACTCGCCGTGAAAAGGCTCCGACTCATCGAAGCGATACGACGGGACTGCGAGATAAAGCACCAAAAAAAAGAGCAACACGGCTCCAATGACACCTGTAACTGCAAGATATACAGGATTTTGTATTATCTTTTGAAAAAACTTTCTTTCAGCCATACACTTATTTTTCAAGGTGCAAAGATAACGTTTTTTTGCAAATTTCCGTTGTGGAAAATTTCCAAACAATTTGACTGTTTATGCTGTTTATATGATAAAATTTAGTAATTTTGCAGCCTTATTTAAAATCATTCTTAATAAGAAGAAAATGGAGTCGAATCAGAAAGAAAACATCATTGAAGAGGTGACGAAAAAGGACTACGAGTTTGGTTTTGTGACCGACATCGAGACCGATTTCATTCCGAAGGGGCTGAACGAAGACATCATCCGACTGATTTCCAGGAAGAAAGAAGAACCGGAATGGCTGTTGGAGTTCCGTCTGAAGGCTTTTCGTCATTGGCTTACGCTGAAGCAGCCGACATGGGCGCACCTCGACATTCCGCCTATTGATTATCAAAACATTATATATTACGCAGCACCGAAAAAGCGTCAGGCAAAGCAAAGTCTCGACGAGGTTGATCCGGAGCTTTTGGCGACGTTCGACAAGCTCGGCATCTCGCTCGACGAGCAGAAGAAACTATCCGGCGTGGCTGTCGATGCCGTCATGGACTCGACCTCGGTGAAAACGACTTTCCAGGACACGCTGACGAAGCACGGCATCATCTTCATGTCGTTCAGCGAGGCGGTGAAGCAGCATCCCGACCTCGTGAGGAAATATCTCGGGAGCGTCGTGCCTTACACCGACAACTTCTTTGCGGCGTTGAACTCCGCCGTTTTCAGCGACGGCTCGTTCTGTTACATCCCTAAAGGCGTCCGCTGCCCCATCGAGCTTTCGACGTATTTCCGCATCAACGCGGCGAATACCGGACAGTTCGAGCGCACGCTGATAGTCGCCGATGAAGGTGCATACGTGAGTTACATGGAAGGCTGCACCGCACCGCAACGTGATGAGAATCAGTTACATGCCGCAATAGTCGAGATCATTTCGGAAAAAGACGCCGAGGTGAAATATTCGACGGTTCAGAACTGGTATCCGGGCGACAAGGACGGCAAAGGCGGCATTTACAACTTCGTGACGAAACGCGGTATTTGCCGTGGCGAACGCGCCAAGATCTCGTGGACACAGGTCGAGACCGGTTCCGCGATAACATGGAAATATCCGAGCTGTATATTAAAAGGTGACGACTCCGTCGCGGAGTTCTATTCCGTGGCGGTCACAAACAACTACCAGCAGGCCGACACCGGCACCAAGATGATACACATCGGGAAAAACAGCCGCAGCACCATTATCTCGAAAGGCATCTCCGCCGGCCACAGCCAGAACGGATACCGCGGATTAGTGAAAGTGGTGCCGGCTGCCACAAACTGCCGCAACTTCTCGCAGTGCGACTCGTTACTCCTTGGCAGCCAATGCGGTGCGCACACATGGCCTTACGTCGAATGCGGCAACGACAGCAGCATCCTTGAACACGAGGCCACGACCTCGAAGATTTCGGAAGACCAGCTGTTCTACTGCAACCAACGCGGCATCCCCACCGAAAAAGCCATCGGCCTGATTGTCAACGGCTACGCAAAAGATGTCCTGAACAAACTGCCGATGGAGTTTGCAGTGGAGGCGCAGAAACTGTTGTCAATAACGCTGGAGGGAAGTGTCGGATGATTGATATAAAAGCAGCCACATTAATTCAAATTTAAATTGTTATAATAAGTCATAGTTAAAAATATGTTATTCAATATTAAGAATTTACACGTCTCAATAGGAGGCAAGGAGATATTAAAAGGATTCAACCTCGGAGTGAATGCCGGCGAGGTTCACGCCATCATGGGGCCTAACGGAACAGGCAAAAGCACCTTGGCGGCTGCCATCACCGGACGCGAAGGCTATGAGATAACCGAAGGCGAGATCTGGTACAAAGGCAAGAACATCGTCGGGCTTCCGGCGGAGGAACGCGCCAACATGGGCATCTTCCTCAGCTTCCAGTACCCAGTCGAGATCCCTGGCGTCAGCATCCAGAATTTCATGAGGACGGCTCTCAACTCAAAGCGTGAATATCAAGGACTTCCGCCGATGTCGGTGCTTGAGTTCAACAAGCTCCTGAAGCAGAAACAGGCAATGGTCGAGATCACCGAGAAGCTTCAGAACCGTTACGTCAACGTCGGTTATTCAGGCGGCGAGAAGAAGAAAAACGAGATCTTCCAGATGGCGATGCTCGAACCGCAGCTCGCAATACTCGACGAGACCGACTCCGGCCTTGACATCGATGCCCTGAGGATCGTCGCCAACGGCGTGAACCAGCTTCACAACGAAGACAACGCCTTCATCGTAATCACTCATTATCAACGACTTCTCGACTATATCGTCCCAGATTTCGTTCACGTGATGTATGACGGAAGAATCGTCAAGTCGGGCGACAAGAAACTCGCGCTCGAGCTTGAGGACAAGGGTTACGAATGGGTCAAAGATTTAGCAATTTAAGCCTTTCTATCATGGAGACAATGAAAAAAATGCTTTTGGACTACGCCGCTGCCGAGATGAGAAACATCTCCGCCCACGACACCGCAAAGGTCGCCGCGATGCGTGCCGAAGCCCTGAGACGCTTCGCCGAGTCAGGCTTCCCGACACGCAAGATGGAACATTGGCGTAATTCAAAAATCGTTGAAAACCAAGAATATAACTTCAGCATCGGTAAAGAGTCAACATGCAAGTCGTGCCACGACTTCAGCTGCGTCATAAAGGATTTCGATACGGAAGTCATCAAGATGAAAAACGGTGTCTTTGACGAAGACGAGAGCCTCAGAACTTTGGGAAGCGGCGTCATCATCGGAAGCACCATGGCTGCAATGCAGAAATATCCCGATATTTTCGACAAATATTTCGGCACCTGCAAACTCGATGAGACCAATGGCTTCTATGACATCAACACAGCGCTCTGGCAGGACGGATTCTTCATCTTCGTGCCAAGAAACGTCGTCGGGAATAAGCCCATTCAGATCATCAAACTCATTGATAATAAAGAGAATCCGTTCATTCAGACACGCAACATCATCATCCTTGAAGAGAACTCACAGCTCACCATCGTTGACTGCGACGACACGAAATGCCATCAGGCGAGCATGATAAATTCCTACACGGAGATGATTCTCAGCGAGAACGCTCATCTCGAAAACTATAAGATGCAAAACCTCAACGACAGCACTGTTTTACTCAACACTAACACAGCCAAGCAGTTGAGCAACAGCACGTTACAGTCGTGCATCATCAGCTTCAACGGCGGCAGGATCCGCAACAACATCCACGTTGACCTCGACGGCGAAGGCGCAGACCTGCAAATCTATGGCCTTTACCTGATGGACAAACAGCAACACGTTGACAATCAGTTGAAAATCAACCATAACGTGCCGAACTGCACGAGCAACGAGAAGTTCAAGGGCATCTTGGACAACGAGGCGACCGCCGTCTTCAACGGACACGTCCTCGTCGCGCCTAACGCACAGAAAACCAACGCTTATCAGAACAACAGCAATATCATCCTTACCGACAAGGCCAAGGTGAACACCATGCCATTCCTCGAAATCTACGCCGATGACGTGAAATGCTCGCACGGCACATCGACAGGCCAGCTCGACCAGGAGGCGATGTTTTACATGCGACAGCGCGGCATCAGGAAAGAAGACGCAAGAATGCTGCTGATGTACGCCTTCGCCGCCGAAATCAGTAACCACGTGAACATCAGTGCGTTGCGCGAGAGAATCGACGACATGATACAACGCCGTCTGAAAGGCGAACTGTCGAGCTGCGACACCTGCGC